>JAYKJM010000082.1:0-15461 GCA_035285385.1 Vampirovibrionales bacterium | reverse complement strand
CCTGTGGCCGTTGTTACAAAGACGCGACTGTCAGAGAACAATTCTCGCTATGCTCAAGGGGGCATTGCTGCCGTCGTGCCGAGTAACACGGAAGACTCCATTGCCGCCCACGTGGCCGATACACTTTCTGCCGGTGCTGGTCGATGCAAGCCTGATTCGGTTGAAACCATTTTAAGAGAAGGCGCGATGGCCATTGATGATTTGCTCAAGGCAGGGGTCATTTTTGACGGTTCGGATATGACCCATCCGCATTTGGCCAAAGAAGCCGCCCATAGCCATCACCGTATTTTGCATGCCGGCGGGGATGCCACCGGTCAAACGATAGAACAAGCGCTGATCAGTCGAGCAGAAGCCCTGGGTGATGCCATTGTTGCTATGGAATTTACCGCTGTTCAAGCCCTACTCACATCTTTACGTAGCCCCTCCTCCTGTATTGGGGCACTCGTTCAAGATATGAGAACCGGTGAACTCAAAACCATTCTTGCCCCAGCCACCGTGCTCGCTTCAGGAGGAATTGGTCGGCTCTTTGCGCAAACCACCAACCCCACCATAGCCACCGGTGACGGTCTTGCCCTGGCGTACCAAGCGGGTGCCAGCCTGAGCGATTTAGCGTTTATCCAGTTTCATCCGACGGCGTTTTATCATCAGGGTCGAGTGCGGTTTCTGGTTTCCGAAGCCTTGCGAGGTGAGGGTGCTACTCTTATCAATGCCCTGGGCGAGCCATTTGCAAAACGTGGCCATCCTGATGGCGAGCTGGCACCGCGCGATATTGTAACCCGATTAATATTTAAGGAAATGCAAGCCTCTGAGCAGTCTCACGTGTTTCTAGATGCCCGACACTTGCAAGGCTTGCCTGTTAACGAGCGTTTTCCAACCATTACGGCAGCCTGCCGTCGCTTGGGTGTTGACCCCATTACCATGCCGATTCCGGTTGCACCTGCCGCACATTACGCCATGGGTGGGGTGACTGTTACCCCAGACGCCACAACCAATATTTCTGGATTATGGGCAGTGGGTGAAGTGGCTTGCTCTGGGCTTCATGGTGCCAACCGGCTGGCCAGTAATTCCCTTTTGGAGTGCGTCGTTCTGGCGCGTCATGCCGCATCTGGGATTGCTCAGCTCTTGCAGCGTGATAGTCATGCGTTGAATTGCCAAGGCCAAGATAATGCCTTTGCGCACAGAATTTCCCTTGAAGATATTGACTGGCGGATGCTGCCTGATTATTTGAAATGTCAAACGCCGTTGATTCTTGCTGCCGGCATTCGAAGCGAGATTAACCAGCGGCTTCATCGGCTCTATCAGCTGATGTGGCAAGAGGTGGGGATTGTTCGGTCTCCAAAGGGACTTCAGCGGGCATTAAGCACAATTGAAAACTGGCAGCAGGATTGCACTGATTGGGTGCTCTCTTTTGGGGGCATTCATCATCGATTCACGGCTCTGATGCAGCAATTAGAGGTTTGCCGACTTATTACCCAACAGGCCATTGAGGAGCCTGTCAGCGTCGGGGCGCATTATCTGGAAGAGAGCCCTCTCAGTGTGTCACTTTTGGCCTGTGTTTGACCATTCAGGATAACAGTATCAGTCCTCCAGCGTTGAGGTATCTCCCTCGGGCAGACCCAGCTCACGCGCTTTTAGTAAGCGACGCATTAGCTTGCCGCTTCGGGTTTTTGGCAGACTGGGTAAAAAATCAATTTCCCGTGGATAGGCATGGGCTGCCAATCGTGAGCGGACAAACTGCTGAATGTCTTTACACAGCGAATCGCTGGCCTCATACCCCGTTTTTAAGGAGACAAACGCTTTGACAATCTCAAGCCGCTCTGGATTAGGCTTACCGATAACCGCCGCTTCAGCCACGGCCGGATGCTCAATTAGGGCGCTTTCTACCTCAAATGGCCCCACCAAGTGCCCAGCCGTGTTAATGACGTCATCATCACGACCCACAAACCAGAAATAACCCTCCTCATCCTGCCAGGCTCGATCACCGGTAAAATACCACCCCGCTTTGAACTTACTGGCCGTCACGTCTGGGCGACGCCAGTATTCCAGAAAGAATGACGGCGCCGAGGGCTTCAGGACTAAATGACCCTCCGTCTTGGGGGGCACTGGTTGATGGCGATCATCCAGAATGGCCGCTTCAACACCCGGAAAAGGTTTACCCATGGCGCCAGGCTTAATGGACAAGCCAGGTCGATTGACAATCTGCATGGCGCCTGTTTCCGTTTGCCACCATGTATCATGAAATTGTTTACCCAAGAATATTCGCTCGCCCCAGGCAATAGCCTCAGGATTGAGCGGTTCTCCTACGCTTGCCAGATGGCGTAATGTTGAAAAGTTGAACATCTTGGCCAGCTTATCGCCCGCTTTCATTAACATTCGAATGGCGGTAGGCGCGGTATACCAAACGGTTACGCCTTCGTTTTGCAAAATTTGATACCAGTCTTGGGCACTAAATCCTCCTTCATAGACCAACTGCGTCACCCCAAGACTCCATGGGCCAAATATGCCATACGATGTGCCGGTTACCCAGCCAGGATCGGCGGTGCACCAGTAAAGATCACGATTTCGATCAAGATCGAGCACCACCCTGGCCGTTGCGCTCTGAGCCACGACCGCTCCATGACAATGCACGGCGCCTTTGGGTTTACCCGTCGTGCCTGAGGTATAGTGAATAACCGATTTTGTGTCAGCGGCGGTGTCAGGCACAGTAAACGTCGTGCTGGCGACATCCATCCGTTGCTCAAAGCTGAGGTCGTTATCAAATCGCAAGGCTGATGAGGCTTGCTCCATTCGCGTTTGCGCGTGACGGTTGACAACCAGCACGTATTTTAAAGAAGGGAGTTGATCGCGAATCGCGTCAATTCGAGGTTTAAGGGCAGGGCTTGTGATTACAATCGAGGCCTCACAATCGGCAAGGCGATCCAAAATGGCTTCCGGCCCAAATGCCGAGAATAATGGCCCCACTATCGCCTGAACCTTGAGCGCTCCAAAAACTGAAACGTACAGCTCTGGAATACGCTCTAGAAAAACAAACACACGATCTGAAGGCTGAACGCCCAGCTGGGTTAGTACGTTTGCAAATTGGTTGCTGAGGCGGCTTAATTCTTCAAACGAATAATGCTCCCGTTCACCATATTGACCCAGCCACCGAAGCGCCTCGCGCTGCATAACCTCGGCAGGGTGATTGTCAAGGCAAATTGTGGCTTGATTCACCCCGTTTGCTCGCGGCAGACCAAGCCAGTTTTCAGCATCCTGCCAAGGGTTGCTATGGTTTGTATCGTGCATACAACGAAAACATCTCCCAAACAGAAAATCTTGATTGAAAATATCCTTCAATCGAGTGAGGCTATCGCTCACCCTGAGGCAGTATCATGATGAAGTCAACGTGTTTAATCAATATTTTAGAATATTAACATTTTAAATGAAATGCACTTGAAAAGTATTGCGTGGTCATAGAGAGTTTCATCAGGAGGCGCAATAGCGCGATGGATACGAAGCTAGAATCTCAAGCAAACGAAAAAATCGTGGTTCAGACAGAGCGCTTTGGTGAGCTCACTGCCAACGTGAGTGATCTGGTTCGATTCACGTTGCCGATACTGGGCTTTGAACACGCCACACGATTTTTGCTGATTCAACACAAAGACGACTCGCCTTTTTTATGGCTTCAAAGTGTTGATGATGGCGATTTGGCATTTGTCCTCACGCAGCCAAAATTATTTGGCATTCCCTATACGCTCACGATTCCCGACCATGCCATTGACGCCTTAGAGATTCAGCACCCCGGCGATGTTGAAATCTATACCCTGGTGAGTATTCCAGATGATGCGCCAACCGCCATGACGGCAAATTTAATGGGGCCTGTGGTTATTCATTGTAAAACCCGTTTGGCCGCTCAGATTATTCTTGATAGCACTCGATTTAGCACCAAAACCCCACTTTTTCAGTCTGCTTCAGCAGAGGCCGATTTGCAATGGTTAACCCAAAATCCCAATGCAAATCAATCTGAGCAGGCACAGCAGGCAATATCGCAAGCAATATCAAAAGTTTAGACTATTTAAAAAATGTAAGCAGAAAATATCCAACTATCCTCACCTGTGTGATTTTGGAGGCGCTTTATCGTGTTGGTACTTAGCCGAAAACCCGGCCAAAGAATCCTGATTGGCGAAGATATTGCGCTGGTTATTCTGGATGTTCGCCCTGATGGGGTAAAACTTGGTATTGAAGCCCCTCGAAGTATTCCCATTTATCGTGAAGAGCTGCTTCAGGAAATTCGCCATCTCAATCAGCAGGCCACCCAACCGATGAGTTTGCCATCAGATATTGAAAAACCCTTGCTGAAGGATCCTCCTCAAGTCAAGCTCTCTCTGCAGCTTCGCCGCTGAGGCTAAGCTAAGCCTTCTTATTTTTGACATTAGCTCTTTACCGAAGTGTCTGAGGACGTTATGCTCGTTTATTATGACGATGCAGCCCACGCCTCCACAAAACTTGAGCCTGTTTGAGCATCATGACCCGCAAGCAGATGATAAGGCTCCGCTTTCTGCGCCACTATTGACTCCAGAAGCGCTCAATCTGCTGGCGCAAACAGCCCAAGGTGAGCTTTGCAAGGCAGACACTCGCCAAGCCCTTGAATCGCTTCGCCTTGAGTACCTTGGGCGAAAAGGCGTGATTACCCAGTTGAAACGTAGCCTCAAAGATGTCCCAGAAGACTATCGCATTGCTTTGGGGCAGCAGCTCAATGAACTCTCCAATACGCTGACGCAGCAGGTTAATGAGCGCCAGCGTGTATTTGAATTGGCCGAGCTGGACGCACAGCTGGAATCTGAACGTATTGATGTCACGATGCCAGGCATCACGATTCCCCATGGGGTCACCCACCCGCTGAGTGCAACCATTAACGAGATTGCCCAGATTTTTCAGGCTATGGGCTACGGTCTTTTAGATGATGATGTCTGCCCGGAGGTGGAAACAGAGTATTACAATTTTGAGGCGCTGAATTTCGCCCCGGATCATCCTGCCCGGGATATGCAGGATACTTTTTATACCAGCGTTGCGCCCAACGTGTTGCTGCGCAGCCAAACCAGTAATGCGCAAATTCGATACATGGAATCTCGCATTAAGGCAGGGCAGAAGCCCCCGTTCAAGATTTTGGCGCCGGGTCGGGTGTATCGCAACGAGGCTGTCAATAGTCGGAAAAACGTGCTGTTTCATCAGATTGAAGGTTTGCTGGTGGCCGAAAACGTCCGCTTCTCAGATCTTAAGGGCACGTTGCAGCAGTTTATTGATGTCTTTTTTGGCCAAGCTCGACGTGTTCGCTTTCGCGCCAGTTATTTTCCGTTTACCGAACCGAGTGCCGAAGTCGATGTTTTTTGGGACCGATACGGCTGGCTGGAGGTTTTGGGGTGCGGCATGGTGCATCCTAATGTGCTCAGGGCGGTGGGGTTAAATCCGGATCAATACTCAGGGTTTGCCTTTGGCTTAGGCGTTGAACGTTTGGCCATGCTGAAGCTTGGCATTGAGGATATTCGCCTGTTTTATCAAAATGACGTGCGCTTTTTGACTCAAGTCGGCAAGTAATGTTTAAGCCTTGATGTCGGCATTAAAATTCAATCAACAGCTTTCATGAATTCTTTGGATGTTTATCGCAATGGATCATGGTTCTCTGCCACAGCTGAAAACATTCCCACGGCTTGAGCGCGCCACTGGATGCGATACACTGTTGATACTATGAATACTTCCTCGCCCGCCCCTGCATCCTCTGAGCTGCAACCCGCTCTTACTTTTACCCCCCGCACCCGCTGGTGCGGTGACCTTCGAGAATCCGATGCCAAGCAATGGGTTACCCTCAATGGCTGGGTAGCTGTCAGTCGTGATTTAGGTGGCCTTGTATTTATTGAATTGCGAGATCGAAGCGGCTATTTTCAGCTTGTGGCTGATCCGCAAAAAAACCCTGATGCCCATCGGGTGATGTCCACCCTCAAAACAGAAGATGTGATTGCCGTGACCGGTCAAGTGGTGTTACGCGCCGATGATACCCGTAACACCAAACTCCCCACCGGCGCCGTGGAGATGTTTCCCGAAAACGTCACGCTCATTAATCGATCCAAAACGCCGCCCTTTCAGTTGGATTGGGCTGGCCCCAATCACGATAATCCTGAACCTCAAGCCAATGAAGGCGTCCGCCTGAAGTATCGCTATCTCGATTTGCGCCGCCCGAGTATGTTCAAAAACTTTGAACTGCGTCATCGCATTGCGCAAGCCACGCGTCAGTATCTCAACGGGCAGGGGTTTCTGGAAATTGAAACACCGGTTCTGATTAAAGCCACCCCAGAGGGCGCTCGGGATTATCTGGTGCCCAGCCGCGTGCAACCCCATAGCTGTTTTGCGTTGCCGCAATCTCCGCAACTGTTTAAACAAATCCTGATGATGAGTGGCATGGAGCGTTATTATCAAATTGCTCGATGTTTTCGAGATGAGGATCTCCGTGCAGATCGTCAGCCCGAGTTCACGCAAATTGATTTGGAAATGGCTTTTGTGACGCAACCCGATGTTATGACGCTGGTGGAAGGCTTAATTACAGCCATTTTTGCCGAAGCGCAAATTGCGGTCAAAACGCCCTTGCGGCAAATGGACTGGTCGCAGGCAATGAACATCTATGGCAGTGATAAGCCAGATTTGCGTTTTGATCTGCCTCTTGTTGATTTAACCAACGTGTTTGAAGCCAGTGCATTTTCCACGTTCAAAAGCGCCGTAGATGCAGGCGGTGTCGTCAAGGCGTTGCGCGTGCCAGGTGCGGCGCACTACAGTCGCAAAGAGCTCGATGACTTGCAGGCCATTGCAAAATCCTTTGGTGCCAAGGGGATGGCCTATATTTTGTATGAAGCCGAGGGTGCAAAATCTCCTATTCTTAAGTATTTAAGCAAAACCGAGCAAGCCGAGATTCAATCTGAAACTGGTGCGCAGGTGGGCGACGGCGTATTTTTCATGGCTGACAGATTTGCGCTGGTGTGTGATGTGATGGGTCGGGTTCGTCTGCATTTTGGCAAGACCCTCAACCTGATTGACACCACGGCTCATGAGCTGCTATGGGTGGTTAACTTCCCGATGTATGAGCGTGATGTCGAGGCGGGTACACTCTCTGCAAACCATCATCCGTTTACGTCGCCCCACCCGGATGATGTTGCCATTTTATCGAGTGAAACGCCCGAGAAAACCCGTGCGCTGGCGTATGACTTGGTGTATAACGGCACCGAAATTGGTGGCGGCTCCATTCGGATTCATCGACCGGATGTTCAGCGTCAGATTTTGAGTCTGTTGGGAATGGATGATGCGACGGCGCAATCGCAGTTTGGATTTCTGCTCGAGGCGCTTGAGTATGGGGCTCCACCCCATGGCGGGTTGGCTTTGGGTCTGGATCGACTGGTGGCTCTTTTGGCTGGGGTTGACAGCATTCGCGAGGTGATTGCTTTTCCGAAGAACAACCGAGCCGAATGTCCAATGACCGAGGCGCCCGTTGCGCCGTCTGAGGCGCAACTCAAAGAGCTACATATGGCGTGGTCGCCGCTGCCGAAGGCGTAGACGGCGACCTCTTCAAAAAATTCAAGCCGCTGCCGAAGGCCTAGACAGCGACCTGTTCAAAAAATCCATGCCGCTGCCGAAGGCGTAGACGGCGACCTGATCAAAAAATCCATGCCGCTGCCGAAGGCATAAGGTAGAATTATCGATGATGTTTGCGCCACCATTAGCTGCGTTGATTGAAGCCTTCCAGAAATTGCCTGGCGTGGGACCCAAGTCGGCAATGCGCTTGGCGTTGTATGTGCTCAAACAACCCGCCTCTTATGCGAATCAGTTGGCGGTTGCCCTCACGCAGGCTCGGGAAAGCATGGCTCCCTGTTCGTGTTGCGGCTGTCTTACAGATGTACACCCGTGTGCCACTTGCAGCAATGCCGAGCGTGACCACAGGTTAGTCTGCGTGGTGCCCGAGAGCAGTGATGTGTTTGCGCTGGAGCGGACACGACATTTTAAGGGGGTTTATCATGTATTGGGTGGGTTAATTTCTCCACTGGATGGTGTGGGGCCTGAAACGTTAACGATTGAGGTTCTATTGCAGCGGCTTGGAGGGGGTGAGGTGGAGGAGATTATTTTAGCGTTGCCGCCGTCGACCGAAGGGGATACGACCAGCTTGTATTTGGCACGCCTGCTGAATCCTTTGCCTGTTAAGCTGACCCGAATTGCTTTTGGATTGCCCGTGGGGGGTGAGCTTGAGTATGCCGATAGCCTTACCCTGCTGCGTGCCTTGGATGGTCGTCAAGCGTTGGTGTAGTTGTGTACAACGCGCTAAGGCTCGTTACAAATTGTATCGATTTAAGAGGGTGCTGAATCATTTATGGGCTAACTGGCTTATAAAAAAAGTCTTTCATGTTGACTCAAACCCTTTGGAGCCAGATGGCATGGTACTAGGAGCAATTTCTTTTGGGGCATCTTCAAGAGGCCTACAGGGAGGAAGTGACCGTTCAGGAATTTATTTTAGTGTTTTAACGAGGCCTCCTGTAACATTAAACGGCATCCACAAAGGCTCAATTCAAGAACCAGATTCAAGAAAGCCGAGTAATTTAACCTTACAGCAAATAGCTATTTTTTATATGAAGAGAGATAGCAGAATGGCTCCTGGGGATTGGAGTAAAATTTTTAAGCAAATCAATGCTGATGAGCGGGTTTTGGTTTCACGCCTCTGTCAAGCGCTTCGTAAAATTGCAGATTGTGCAAGCACTAAAGAAAGGCAAGTTATATTGTATGCGGCGCTCAAACAAAGTAAACTTATAAATTGTGGCAATCCTGTTCTTTTGATATATAGGCAGCTGGTAGGTGGCTCTCCAGCTGAGATTATTGGGTCTGTACGTTTGAATGGTGGTGTGGAAAAAACCAGAAGCCAACTAACAGGCTCCGCGCATGCCGGGGCTCTGTTGCCCACAATAATTGAAAGGCTTAATTACAGAGGGGATATTATTTCAAGTGAAGAAGATTCCTTGTTGATAAGTGCCCTTGATATTTTAAGAGGAACTAGTGCTAAAAAAATCTAAAACTTAAAGCATAAGGATAATGACACGAAATGTTCAGGCTTTACTGTTTGAAATGACAGCCATTAAAAAAAAATACTTACAAATTGTATCAATTATAGCTTTGGTGCGCATTTATTGTGCTTGAGGCGTTTGTAAGCAGTAACACCGTTATGATTTATCACTTTGGAGCTAAAGTGTATGTCAATGCGACCCATTTCTTTTGGGAGTGATTGCTATACAAACTCAAAATAAATTGTAATTCTTGAAGGAAGAAGAGCGCATAGACTTAAGAATCCAGAAATGGCAGCGTTTGCTGACATTAATAAATTAGGAGAATGGAAATATATATTTTTTGATATAGAACCCAGAAAAAGACTACAAATGGGTGCATTTGTAAAATCCCTAAGACTTATTTCAAATTCATTACCAGATGGCTCAAAATTATTAATCGGATTAAAAAAAGATAACAAGCAAAGCCGGACAGTTCCGACGTTTTTGGTCTATTTAATGACTAATGATAGTCGTATTCAGTGTATAACTCGATTTACACCCAATAAACCAAAAACTCAACTAAAATCTGCTGGACTAGAGGCATTATTACAAACAGCAATAAAATGTATTCCAAGAGAATTTGCACCAAATTTTGTTGCCTTACATTTAACCCCTGCTGTATCCTTTAGCAGAGCTTTTGAAGTAAAGAAAAAGAAATAACGATTAAAATTTCTTTTTCGATTAAAAAACGACACGGAAGGGACAGGATTCGAACCCGCAACCCCTCACGGGGCAACCGCTTTCAAGGCGGCGTCCTCACCACCCGGACCCCTTCCACTGCCATGCTGGTGTATCGTTTGCATCATGAAACGATAGGTGATAACACTATTTTTAGCATTGAGTGGGGGCAAAAGCAACGTTTTAGGATGTGATTTGACCCAGCGCGGCGCGTATAATAACACCAACCGATGATGGTATCAGATGGCAGGCTATTCCTCTTTTGAAAGGCCTGCCCATTATCGCCCAATGTGCGTTGTGGTATAGTCGCTTCAATCTTATGATCCTGAATTTGCGCCTGGAAAATATTGCCATCATTGAGCGGCTGGAATTAACCTTCCGGTCCGGGTTGACCATTATTACCGGGGAAGCTGGATCTGGCAAAAGCCTCCTTCTGGATGCCCTGGCTTGGGCGTTAGGCGCCTCCCTAACCCCTAAGGATGTCTTGCGGCACGGTAGCACTCAAGGGCGGGTGGAATTAACCTTGGAGCTCACCCCGGCACAAAGGCGTTATCTGTCGGCGCAGTTGGCCTTAGATTTGGATGATGAGGAGAATGAGCAATCGCAGTGGGTGTTTTCGCGCGAAATTACCCCAGCCGGCAGCCGGTGCCGAGTCAATGGCACGTTGGTACAACGCAAGGCGCTTGAGCCCTGTTTTGATCTATTGTTGCTGATGCAGGGGCAGCATGCAGCGGTAGGCTTGTTTCAGCCCGTGCGTCAACGTGCCATGCTGGACCAATCCGGCGGCCGTAAAACCCTTGATCAAGTGCAAGCGGTTTCAGAAGCCTATAAACGCTGGCAATCTGCAGAGCAGGCCTATCAGGAGGCGCAGGCATTATTTAAAAACCAGGTGCAGCAGGCCATCCAAAATCAGGAGGCCATGGAGACCATCGCTGCGGCAATGCCCATGGATCCCCACGAAGATGAGCGCCTGCAACTGGAGCGCAAGCGACTCTCCAATCAGGATAAACTTCTGCAAGGTGCCGCTGTGGCACGACATCGCCTAATGCAAGAGCCATCAGAAGGCTCAGGCGGCGCGCAAGGTGCCCTTGTGGCCTTATCGTCTGCCTTGAAGAAACTCTCTGAAATGACCGTGCTCGATGAAGCCCTCAGTCCACTGCTGGAGCAGGCCTCTCAAGCCGAGGATCTCTTAAGAGACGTGGCTCGACAACTACAGACCTATGTCGAAACGATGGATCGATCCTCAGAAGCAATTCAAACCGTTGTTGATCGTCTCGATTTATTAGATAGGCTTAAGCGCCGCTTTGGAGCTACGCTGACTGATGTTTTGGCTTATTATGAGCAACTACAGGCACGCAACATCTCACCTGAAGCGCTCGAGGCGGAGCTTTGCATGCTCAATAAATCAAGAGATGCTGCCCGTCAAAGCTTGCAAGGTGAGCTTGATACCTTAAGCCAGTATCGTCAACACGCGGCAGAGGCTTTATCTGAAGAGTTGAGCGGCCAGCTGCAGGCGCTTGCGATGCCCTCTGCCCGTTTTGACATTGTGCTGTCTGCCACAGAGTTTGGCGCCTTGGGGCAAGAGCGAGTATCGTTTTGTTTTTCGGCCAATGCGGGCGAGCCACCCAAGCCCATCCATCAAGTAGCTAGCGGCGGAGAGCTTAGTCGTATTCTGTTGGCGTTGTCGTTGCAGCTTCATGACAAATCGGCCATGGATTGCCCTCCCAATGCGGTAATGGCACCCTGTGCGGTGGTGTTTGATGAAATAGACGCAGGTACCAGTGGCGTGACCGCTCGCGCCATTGCCGAGCGCCTGATGCAACTGGCTCAGCGTCAACAAACGCTTGTTATTACCCATCAACCCATTATTGCGGCGGCGGCAGACTGGCATCTGCATCTTGAAAAAGAAGTCAATGCAGATCAAAATCGCACAGGGGTCGCCGCGCGATGGTTGAGCGAACAAAACCATCAAGAAGCTATTTTGGCGCGATTGGCCAGCGGAGAAGTCTCCACAAATGGTGAAATGCATCAGGCTCCGCGCGAGTATGCCGCCCAATTGATGCGTCGTATGCAAGAGGCCAAAGCACTTTCCACCAGTAGTTGTTGCGAGCCTTCATTGAGGGAGGCTGTGACATGAGTGCTATAGCGACGCATTCTTCTGAAGCGACTTGGTTTCCTAAGACACGCCTGTTTTTGCTCGGGATTGTTCAGGGTTTGTATATAGCTATTGCAGAACTGGGGCGTCTGGCTTCTTTTTCCTATCAGCTGGTCACTCTGATTGTGCTCTGTAAAGTGAAGTTTTCCCGCTGGATGAGCCAGCTCTCTTTTGCGGCATTATCCCCCTTACTGTTGGCCAGCGTGCTTTGTTGTTTTTCTGGAATGGTTATTGCGTTGCAAGTGGCCTCAGAAATGGCAAAACAGGGGGGCGGAACCTTTGTGGGGGCATTGGTGGCGCTGGCGCTGGTTCGAGAACTGGCACCCATTATGACCAGTTTTGCCGTCATTGCACTGGTTGGATCCGCCTATGGAGCAGAACTTGCCAATTTAACGATTCGTCAGCAGGTGGACGCCCTTCGCGTGATGCACGTGAATCCGATGGCGTATTTGGTGGCACCGCGTGTGATTGCGACCACCATGGCCGTGCCAATGCTCACGGTTTTAACCAGTGTTATTGGCCTCATTGGCGGCGCCTGGGTCAGTGAGGTGGTGGCCAGTTTGCCGGGTGCCATTTACTGGGATTCAGTCAATACCCAACTGGATATGCGCGATGTCGAAGTGTGTCTGTTAAAATCAGCAGTATTCGGTTGGCTTTTGGGCGCTATTGCTTGCCGAACCGGACTCAACGCACGCGGCGGATCTGAAGCCGTCGGACAAGCCAGCACGCAATCGGTGGTCTGGTCTTTTTTGGCTATGGCCGTTGCAGATTATATTTTAACCAATATTTTTTACGGTGAATTTTAATGCCACCAGTAACCCCACCATCCAATACCACACTTGGGTCTGTGCTCATTCAGGTTGACCATCTTACGCAGCGCTACAATAGCGATGGTGCTGCCGTCCTTGATGATATTTCATTGAGTGTGCGACAAGGCGAACTTCTGGCTGTCATTGGTCCCAGTGGCTGTGGCAAAAGTACGTTGCTGCGCTCTATTGCAGGGCTTGAATCCCCAACGCAAGGCCAGATTCATCTGGATAATGACAATTTGGCAATGGTGTTTCAATATTCAGCCCTGTTTGACTGGCTGACGGTACTTGAAAACGTGGCCTTTTCCTTGTTAGAGCCAGGCGAAGGCCGTGGCAAGCCCGCATTCAAAAGCGCAGATGATCCCAGATTGCGCTCACTGGTTCAGGAAAAATTGGCGGTGGTGGGTCTTGAGGGTGCTGAAGATAAAATGCCCAACGAATTGTCAGGCGGCATGCAAAAGCGGGTGAGTTTTGCTCGTGCCATTATGAGCCATCCAAGTATTATTTTGTACGATGAGCCCACCTCTGGTCTGGATCCGATTTCCACGGCAACCCTGGAAGACTACATGCAACTGTTGCAGCAGCAACTTCAACCTGCGGCCATTGTGGTGACGCATCAACTATCAACCGTAACCCGTATTGCCAACCGCGTTATTATGCTTGATAAAGGAAAAATTTGTTTTGACGGCACCCCACAAGAGTTATTAAAATGCCACCAAGAACCCATGGCCTCTTTTGTTCAAGCGGCCAAGGCGGTGTAAGGGTGGCCATCTTGTTTAATGCCCCAAGCTGCCAGACGATCACCCATTGAGTTACAATACATTAGCATGTCGACTTCTATCAAAACACAACAAATGAACGCGTTTCGCGTGGGCCTTCTGGCGCTGGTGAGCGTCATTGTGCTTGGAGCGACCATTTTATGGTTGCGAGGTCGTAGCCTTGGGGGTGGCGAACAGTTCACCGTCTACTTTCATGATGTTGATAGCATGCGCGAAGGCGCTCCCGTGCAATTAATGGGGATTCGTGTTGGATTTGTCGATAACGTGAGCCCCAAAATTCAAAACGGTGAATACCGCGTGGCCGTGACGTTCAGCGTTCAGCATCGGGATGTAAAAATACCGCAAGGCTCAACCCTTTCCATTGAACAGGCAGGCCTTGTGGGGGAAAAGTTTTTGGAAATTACGCCACCCCCGTTGCAGCAAATCCTGATACCGTGGCCTGAACATGGGTTGCCATTGAGTCATCAGTTGCCGGTCGTAAAATTTCTGTTTCAGCAGGGCTGGCAAACCGTGGGGCAGGTGGAATCTCTGGAGCGCTTAAATGCCAAATTGGCCAGGGTGTCTTTTCGGTTCAATCGTCCCGGGTTTCAGATACCTGAGCAAGGGGTTCACTATGTGCTTCACCATCCGAGTAACATGAATACCACCTGGACGTTACAAGCCCGATGCGACAAAACACCTCCCTCTTCTGCCTTGTCCGATGATCGCTTCACGATTTTAGAGCCAACCCGTATTCGAAAATTTCTGGAGGTGCAGCTGGCTTCTGCTGAGGCCTTGCAAACGACAAACGAGAAAATTAATACCCTTTTGTCCGATGCAACGCTTGCTTCTTTGACCCACACGGTAACCAACCTTGAGTCGCTCAGCCGTGAAGCCACGGATGTTCTTATTAATGCAAACGGTCTGATGAGTGCCATTGGCCCGGATTTGGATCATCTGGTTGAGGCCAGCAACGAGATGGTTTCCCTGGTGGGTGCAGTGAGCAAAGATTTGGATGCTGTGATTGGTGAGCCTGAGTTTCAGCAAAATGTTATTCAAACCGCAGCCACGATTCATGATTCTGCTGAAGCGCTCAGCGCGCTGCTGAAGGATCCTGCCTTAAAGCAGACCTTAGCGCAGGCGCAGAGTGCGACCCATGATCTGGCCAAGGTGACTTCTTTGGTGCGAAGTACGGTTGAAACGCAAAAGCTGCATGACAAAATGGGCTCAACCTTAACGACACTGGATGAAGGCGTGGATCGTTTGAATCGTATTTTGATTGAGGTTGAACCCTTGGTACAAGATAAAGACGGCAGTCTCAAGTCAACGTTGAAGGATGCCAGAACCAGTGCGTCAGAACTGAAAAAATTCTCTCAAAAGCTCAATGGCCGCTTTTTACTCTGGCGGTTAATCTTCTAGCTAACGCCAATCTCCAATCGTCTCACGCGTAGGTTATGGCTTTTGCTCTCTATTTAATCTTTACGTTCTGCTGTATAAAATTTCTAAACGATTTCTGGTTGAAGTGACTGAAGAAATAAATCTCTTAGACAAAAAAAGAGGTTAAGCATTAAATTCATCATAGGCTAGGTAAACGATTTTAAATATCCAATCGCCTAGAAGAAAAAAAGTATACAGATGAATCAATCACAATGCACTTGTTGAAGAAGTTGATATCAACTTTCACAAGTGCATGCAATGTATTCAGTAAAAGTAGAATTGTGATGACAAAAACGTTGATTTAACGATGAAATAATTTGTTGACCTTGACGTTAAATCTCATCATCTTCACCACCGTCCTCAGTGTCATCATCCATGGACAGCATGCCTTCACCTTCGGTGCTGGTAAGCTGCGCCACATCTTCTTCATCCACCATGACAGCCTGCTCCATGAACTCGGCCATGTTTTCATCGGTGACACCAAAGAGGGTTTCAATTTCTTGAAGAATGGCCGCAGGCT
>JAYKJM010000081.1:0-10126 GCA_035285385.1 Vampirovibrionales bacterium | reverse complement strand
AAAAGAAGCTCAACGGCTTGTCGATGAAATCAACAAACAAAATGGCACCTCCTACAGTGTGGATCAGCTGCAAGGAAGAGCCAGTATCAAAAAAATTGATAGCGCCAATGATCTCAGGCAACTTCAGCAGGCAGCTCAAGCCATTTTTGAAGGGCACTAGTGGCTCTAAAGACCTATCAATTCAAAGCTTACTCAAACATTTCGCTCACCGATTGATGATCGTGAATGCGACCAATCGCTTCAGCCATCAGCGGTGCAATTGAGAGCTGAACAAGATTTGGCAATGCTTGGGCGGCCTCAGATAGTGGAATGGAATTGGTGACGATCATCTCTTCAATGGGGGATTTTGCAATGCGCTCAACGGCTGGCCCGGATAACACAGGATGGGCAGCCATTGCCAACACGTGCGACGCACCGTGATCTTTTAGAAGTTGAGCACCCGCACAAATGGTACCTGCTGTATCAATCATGTCGTCAACGAGAATAGCGGTATGATTTTTAACATCCCCAATAATGTGGTACACCTCAGAGACGTTGTGTGCACTGCGACGCTTGTCAATAATAGCAATGGGGGCATTGAGTTTTTTGGCAAAAACACGAGCTCGCTCGACGCCGCCAGCATCTGGGCTGACAATAACAGGGCTTGGCAAATTGGAGGACGAGAGTTTACGGGCAATGTACTCCAGTAACACAGGCGTGGCATAAAGATGATCTGTCAGGATATTGAAAAACCCTTGCAGCTGACCCGTGTGTAAATCCATCGCCACTACGCGGGTTGTCCCGGAGGTTGAAATTAAATCTGCAACCAACTTGGCTGAAATCGCCTCGCGCCCCTGGGTCTTGCGATCTTGTCTGGCATAGCCAAAATAGGGCATTACAGCCGTAATACTCTTGGCACTGGCGCGCTTGAGGGCATCCACCATCAGCAAAAGTTCCATCAGGTTTTGATTGACAGGATGACAGGTCGACTGAACAATAAAAACATCGCGACCGCGAACGTTTTCCTGAATTTGAACATAACTTTCGCCGTCACTGAATGTCTTAATGATGACAGAGCCAAGCTCAGTACCCAGACACTTCGCCATTTCTGCCGCCAGCTGAGGATTTGAGCGACCACTAAAAACAAGAATATTAGACGTATCATGCTCGCACATAAGGTTTTCCATCGACGGTAGGGTCAGCGTCATCGACATGGCTTCAGAATCTCCAGATTTCATGAGTGAGGGCTCACAACGAAAATTTCAAAATATATTCAGGACTTTATTTGAGTATTAAACCGAAAACCAGTAAAAAAACGCGCACTTTACGGCACTAAAGTAACCGTTCTGTAAAGGTTTGCCCCGCATCACTCAACTGATATTCTGTCATCTCGGCCGTGCCCGTTAAATCTGGGACAACCGCCAAATAACCGCGCTCTATGGTGGCTTCTATCACACTATGGTTCACCGGAGGATAGCCCCCTTTGAGCAGCAGGCTGTTGACGTGTTTCAGGGTAAAATTAGCAGTGGCATCAAAAAAAGTTAAGTAATAGCAGGTCAAGAGCAAACTTTCTTCCATGGTTTTGGGTTTGGCTTGTTCCATTAGGTCCGTCAGCGAGTCAATAAATCGCAAATCGGTCACTTGGCGAACCGCCACTTGTGAGAACGCTTCAGAAACGGTGACAGGCTCTGCCTGAATGGAAATCTCCTCGGAAACCAAAGGCGTTTGAGCACCGACTACCTGAAGGCTGTCAGGACTCTCTACCTCATCAGAGATCACATCACGAGCTGTTATCGTTTTTTCAGGCCGGTCATTCTTTTGTGAGAGATCGCGCATCATGGAATCCATGACGGCTTCAAAATTATCCAACTGGGGCGCGTTATCTGAGACTTCTGACAAACTATCTGGCTCAATATCCTGCCTGGCTCCATCTTCCTGAGCTGGCTCGACGGATGCGTCTACCGTTTCAACAGATAACGCGGTTATTAAAGGCTCATTCGTATTCAGATCTATAATTTCGGACTGTTGCTCGGACGACAAATGCAGTTCAGTCTTTGGCAGAGACATCACTTTTACTGGCGCAATACTGGACGCCTCCGTTGTAGCCGGCACGGACAACTCCAGAGATTGTGGCACTGGCAGAGTGTTAGAATGAACCGATTTTTTACCCTGCAAACCAACAAGAGTCTCAAAGCAATGACTCGTGAGGCGATTTGCTAGGGTGACATCGCTTGTCAAGAGCGAAAGTTCGACATCACGAAACGTCAAACAAACCTCATAGGTTGCCATGTAAAAGAGCCCTCAGGAAGCACGTCTGACACACATTAACCTACGTTTTGAGGATAAGTGGGCAAATTAACAGCATCATTAGCCATAGGCGCCGATAGGCTTGCCAACAATGTGTTACGCCAGTTGTCCATTTGCGTTTCAATAAATCGGGCATCGTCACTTTTGAGCTCCAACTCCAGCTCACCTTTTTTCAGTTTAAATACGTAATCGCTCATGACTCAAATTTATCTCCACAACAGTTGGGAATACGGGCAGACCAGTAGAATACACTGCATTGCTGAAATATAGATTACGCAATTAAAGCACCAAAACCAATGCAAAGAAAACCAGTAGCATGAAACGCGCCGTTCAGGTATCTTGTTTGTGAATGATGTCGGGCCTATAGCTCAACGGTTAGAGCTCCGGACTCATAATCCGTCGGTTGCAGGTTCGAATCCTGCTGGGCCCACGCTTTTTACCCACTTCAGTAAACATGTTGAGTGCTATCTTTAATCTAACCTGTGACGGGTATGCCCTGCTTAAAAATTTTGAACCAATTTGCGTCCACGCGGGCAGATTTGTTATAGTGATTCAAACCAAAATTATCATAATGTATTGAGAGTACCCTGTTACAAATTGCCCTGAGATTAGAAGAGAGCTCGCCGCAATGGCGTTACCATTTCCCCAATCGAGCAGCCTTCCCATGATTCGCTTTGACAATGTCACAAAGCTCTATGGGTCTCATTTGGCGCTTAATCAGGTGTCTTTTGACATTGCCTTGGGAGAATTTGTATTTTTGGTCGGGGCTTCTGGGGCAGGGAAATCTACCATTTTAAAATTGTTATACCGTGAAGAAACGGCCACTTCTGGGCAGGTTTACGTGGGCCGTATCGATGTGGCGGCGCTGCCATCGCATCAGGTGCCAAAACTGCGTCGACGTATGGGCATTGTATTTCAAGATTTTAAGCTCCTACCAGGCCAAAGCGCCTACGATAATGTAGCCTATGTTTTAAGAGCCCTTGGCATTAGCACGCAGGAAATCGCTCGTCGCGTCGAAGGGGCGCTTAAAGTCGTTGGATTAATTGACAAGGCCGAGGCATGCCCCGAAGAACTATCCGGTGGTGAGCAACAGCGTGTTGGAATCGCTCGGGCAATTGTCAATGGCCCTTCGCTGCTCATTGCAGATGAGCCTACCGGCAATCTCGATCCGGAAACCTCGCTGGATATTATGTACTTGCTCGAGCAAATTAATCGACGGGGCACGACGGTCTTAATTTCAACCCATGATCGCCCTCTGGTGGATCGCCTCGCCAAACGGGTGATTACGCTTCGAAACGGTCAACTGGTTCAAGATGTCGCCCAAGGGAGTTACCAGAATTAGCCATGAGCGTTCAGCATGAGCCATTTAGCAAGGGGCATGATGCGTGATGACGAACAATCCTCTTTTATCATCTGCGGATTTACTTGCCACGGAATGTCGGGTGGCAGTGCGGCTATTGATTGAAACCGTCAAGGGCCTGCGTCGCTCTGGATGGATGAATGCGGTCATTATTGTAACGCTTGCTTCGATTTTGACTATTTTTGGTAGTTTTGCCGTCATTATTCTCAACCTGCAGCAACTGATCCGCAGTGTTGGGGCGGGTGTTGAAATCTCTGTCTATGTGGATCCGCCAAAATATAGCCCAATGTTCACCACTTCCGAAAATCAGGGCCGTGAGACGCGTCAGCTCAAACAACTGGAAGCTCAAATTCTAAAATTGCCCGCCGTCCAAGATGTTCACCTCGAAAGTCGGCAAGCCTCGTGGGCAAGCATGCGCAATCAATATGATGCCATTGATATTGACAATCCGCTGCCCAACACCCTGCACGTGAAAGTGATCGATCAAGCGCTCATAGATGCCACGGCAGAAACCTTAGAGCGCATGCCGGGTGTCGTGAAAGTAAACTATGCCAAAACGGTGGTCAACAAACTGAAGGACGTGACGCGCATTGTCACCGGCGTTGGGGGCTCCTTGACCTTGATTTTAGCCATTCTGACAATGTTTATTATCAGCAACACCATTCACTTATTAATTGAGGCGCGCACCCGCGAAATTGAAATTCTCAGAATGATGGGAGTGGGTAACTGGTATATTCGGCTGCCATTCTTTTTTCAGGGGGGCGCTTACGGCTTTTGTGCCGTGATGATTGCCTTATTACCGCTTTCGGTAGTACAGCACTATTGCGGCCAACTTTTTGGCTATTTTCAGGCAGAAAGCGCCTCGTCACCCCTGACGCTGGTGACAACTCTCATGCTGCTGGTGAGCCTAGGGGTGGGGGTTGGCGGGGCGGCCGTTTCGACACATCGATTTTTGAAGGTGTAGCGCGTTGCGTTGAGTTTTCATTATTATAAAAACGCACAAATAATTTAAAAATTGTTTTTATGCGCTTAAATAGGCCGTATCACGGTTGGCTTCTTTATGATTTTATGGAGCACTTTAAATGGATGATTTAACGTGCAAGATTTTGATACATCAATTTTCAAATAGCTCTAATCAGGCTCAAACAATAGGGTCGGCTCATCGGTGTGACTAAGTCTCCTCGGGTCATTAAAGCACTTTTTAGCGGTTCCCCTAAGATGAATCATTTTTATAAAGGGATTCAAGAAGGACAACAATTTCAGCACTGTCTAAAGCCTCATCAACATTACTATTTGCGATTGAACACCTGGAGTTAAACGCAAGCAGGCATCCATCAATTTAAATCGGCTAATAAATCCGGGCGGAATTGGCGGGTTCTGAGTGCACGTTGTTCCTGGCGCCAGTGGGCAATCGCCGCGTGGTTGCCAGAAGTTAGTACCTCAGGCACCGCATGCCCCTTGTACACAGCAGGGCGGGTATAGGCGGGGTAATCAAGCAGGCCATCAACGCCAAATGAATCAGCCGCTACCGAACCCGCTTTCTGAACCACCCCGGGCATTAAACGCGCCACGGCATCAATCATCACCAACGCAGGCAACTCGCCCCCCGTTAAAACATAATCCCCCACAGAAACCTCCTTTACCGGGGCGCCGTATGCCGAGAGCACCGGAATCAGCCGCTCATCAAAACCCTCATAATGGCCACACAACACCACCAGATGGTCGCAATGGCGGGCAAACTCGCGCGCCATGGGCTGATCAAAACATGCTCCGGCAGGGCTAGTGACGAGTACCTGCGTTTTTTCAGAAAGTGGCATTAAACTGGCAAAAGCGGCCTCCCACGGAGCGCACATTAGCACCATACCGTCGCCGCCTCCGTAAGGAATATCATCTACTTTGTAATGCGGGGGCTCAGCAAAGTTTCGCGGGTTAATGAGGGTTACATGCAGCAGACCAGCTTTTTGAGCCCGCCCCAAAATGCTCGCCTCCAAATAGGGCGACATCACCTGCGGGAACAACGTCAACACGCTGACGTGCATCATCAAGACACCCTAATCATCAAAAAACCCATCCAAATGATCCAGCCAGACGGTTTGAGAGGCCATCTGCACACTCGGCACTATCTTCGGACTCAGCGGAATTAACCACGTGCGACCCGCTTTAGGACTATCGACTGGGGCTGCAATTTGCAAAAACAACATATCGCCAGAGGTGGCAATCTCATCCACAAAGCCAATAGGGGTTGTGGCATTTTTAAGAATCGCCTGATAGCCCACCATCAGCCAGGGATTGTAAGTGTGAGGGGAGGATAAATCGGCTATTGCCTGCGCCGGCACTCGCAACGTTGCATGGCGCCAACGCTCTGCCGCAACGCGGGTGGTAATTTCTGGTAAGGTCAAGCGAAGTTTCTTGGGTGCAACCAGCTCCCACCGCGAGATAGAAAACACCGTGGCCTCTGAGTCCTCGGTGGGCTCTGGCTGCAATTGAATTGTGAGGGCAGATGCCTTGGGGTCTTTCTTTCGAGCAGCTCGAGCCTCAAACCACTCGAGCCAGTCTGGGTTGGCCACCCACGGCAAAACTTTCAAGACACCATGCAAACCATGAGTGCCCACCACCGTGGCTACAGGTATCCAGGTTTCAACCAGTTTCATGCGTTATTTCCTTAAAAAGGTTTGTAAAAAAGCGTTAAATTATCCCACTTAGCCGGTTGTGCCAAGCCCTGTTGCAATACCTTCAATGCTAGCAATCAACGCACGCTCAATGTGTTGCAATGAGGCTTCCGGCTCGTCGTTCTCAATAGCATCGCGATAGAGGGTTAATAAATGACCCTGAATCACGTTCAAGGGATCTAAATAAGGAGCCTTCAGTGAAATAGAGGCCTCCAGGGGGGCATCGTGTGGGCGACCAAGCAAAGGAGATTGGGTAACACGCTCAACCCACTGACAGGTCAAGACATATTCGGCTTGAATGTCAGCAAAAATGGCCTGTGCCACCTGAGTATCCGGACATAATTGCGCATACTGCTGAGCGATGCCCATGTCTGTCTGCTTCAGGCTGATTTCTGCGTTTTCAAGCACACTCTGGAAAAAAGGCCAGCGGGCATACATCGTTTGTAATTGCGCCAACTGCGTTGAATCAGACTCGGCGTTAGATGATTCGGCATGCGACAAGAGCGGTTGAACAAACTGCGCCAAGGCCGACCCCAAACCAAACCAGCCCGGTAAAATATGACGAGACTGATACCATCGAAACACCCACGGAATGGCACGAAGATCCTTGAGACTTTGCATGGCACGGCGTTTGGCGGGGCGAGAGCCAATTTTAACCAGTTCCACTTCACGCGGGGTAGCGGCATCAAAATAGGCTAAAAATTCCGGCCGGGTGACCAACTGTCGATACCGCGCTTCTGCCGCCTCAGAGAGTAAAGAGGCGTTGGCTTCCCATTGCTCCATCAGCAAGGGAGGAATCGCCTCAGGATCCGCCTGATTTTTGGCGATAAGGGCACTGGCCAGACGACTTATATGGGCGCAGGCGATATTTTTATTGAGATAGGAGCGGGTGAGCACTTCGCCCTGTTCGGTTAAATCTTGCCCATAAATGGCCGTCCCCGCCGGAAGTGCTTGAATTGCCCGATGCATGGGGCCACCACCTCGGCCAATATTACCGCCTCGACCGTGAAAAAACCGCAACTGGATATTATAATTTTTTGCTACCGCAAACAGGGCCTTTTGCGCCTTATAGATATGCCAGTTGCTGGTAAAGTAGCCGCCATCTTTATTACTGTCAGAATATCCCAGCATAATGACTTGCTGATTCCCCCGGGCACGAAGTTGTGCGCGGTAAGCTTCGTTTGAAAATAAAGCCCGCATAACCGCCGGGGCATTGGCCAAATCTGGAATGGTTTCAAACAGGGGGATAATATCCATGGTGCTCGTAAGCTCGCCAGTAGCTAGGTTTCGAGTCACCAGAGCCGCTGTTTTTAAAAGCAGCAAGGCTCGTAACATGTCATTGGCCGATTGCGTCATACTCAAAATCAGTCGATGGCACGCCATCGGCTCAATCTCTTTTTGCACCTGGCGAGCGGCTTCAAGCATCTGAAAAACACGGCGCACGAGGACACGTTGACTATCATCGAGGGAGGGCAGTAGCACCTTAAGTGGGTCTTGCTGCAATGGAGGCGCTAAAAGGTTATCGGCAGGAATTTGCCGAGATGCCAGAATTTCATGGGTTAAAAACTGCTGCACCCACCCAGTATATTTTTCCGACACCCAATCCTTAGGGTCTGCAAAACGAGGTTCTACCCCTCTGAGCAGCGCCGTGGCAGCCATGTTCAAAATTTGAGTATCTTCTCGAATATCAAGGGCGGCAAACCGAAACCCCAGGGCAGAGACCTGACGCTGAAAAGGAATCAAATGACGGGCAACGGCACGATGATGCCCAATCTGCTCCAGGGCATCGCGCAGCAAGTTCAAATCGGCTAACAGGGCATTTGGCTCATGGTAGACAAAGGTTTTTTCAGAGGTAGAACTTCTTGAGGCGACACTTTGGCGGAGTCTTTCAGCCATTAATCTTAATTTGAGCCGAAATGGCTCTTGATGAAGGTGCATCGCGTACGCTACCGTTGACAAGCCTGATTCGGCCATTTGAGCCAAATCCTGCTCAAGCGATGCCGTAAATGGCCTCGCGACATCAACGCGACTTGCCGCCTGGGAGAAGTAACGGCTCATGGCCTCCAAATCTGTAGCATAACGCGTTAATAGTGCATGGCGTTGCTCAGACAAGGTGTTTTCAAAAATGGCAGCGCTCACATAGGGGTTGCCGTCTAAATCACCACCCACCCAACTGCCAAAAGTAATATCCACAGCAGGCGTGTGACAGGATTTTGTCTCAAAAGAGCCCCGCTCAGGAAGATTTTCAGACTTGACGCGGTTATTTGAGGATTGCTTTGAAGGGTCAGCGAAAACTTTTGTATGGTAGTCATTTAGCGCATCATAGAGGGTTCGGGTTAAATAGCTCAACACACGACTGGCCTCGTCTTTGACATCCGGCTTGCGCCATCGGCTAAACTGGGTCGCCCACAAGGTTTCAATAATTTCACTCAGGTTATCGATGACATTGTGATGCGCGTTTTTCGATGCCGCTGGTGCGTGGAGTTCATCGAGCAAATCATACAGTCGACGCAGCTGCACGGTTACGGTTTCACGCACAATTTTGGTTGGATGCGCCGTTGCCACCAGCCGGATGGCGGGCGTAAACTCTGGATAAGCGGTGTGAGCCGGTGGCGTCGTGAAGGTTTCTTCTGAGGATTGCCGCTTGGCGGCATGGTAGCTCTCTACTAAACTGGCCAGCATTAAAAACATCCGAAAGGCACCCGCGGCATTATGAAGCCACGCAAATCGATGTGCTTGAGACAGTTCAGCCAGCGTTTGAGCAATAACCGTCGAAATCGCAGCAGCATCGATCTGATTTCGGGTTTCTCGGGAAAATTTTGCTGTCTGGCGCAGGGTTTCAATAAAAGTATAAAATGATTCACCCTCGTGATCCAGCAATACCAGCCCCAGCAAAGCACCCAATAAGCGGACATCTTTCATGGCGGGCTCAAGCATGAGCTGCTCGGGTGATTTTGGTTTTTCTGGAGAATGCGGGGCATCACCTTGAGCCGCATAAGTATCACTCATCAAGGAATCGACATGGTGTTGACCCTGTATCGCAATACTGACCGAAGGTAAGCGCTGGCGAAGCACCTCATAGAGAGATTCGAGTGTCGCAATCGTCATAGTGAGCCCGTCCCTAGTGAGAAAATTTAAGCCTTACAAATATGTGATGACCGCATCAAACCTTGTCATCTTATCGTGAACGGGACTGGTCGTCGCGTTTTGAATGTCCTACTTGACGTCAGGTGAAACATGCATATTATAAAGTTATATAATTGTAATTTTATTGTTATATATTGTTTAATTTTTATCTTTTTAGTTGAGTTGGTTGCAAATCGACCGATATACGTATTATTGAAGCTGTCATTTACAAATATTTCCTGGCGATTGTGTTCATTGCTTCATTCAGGTAATCGAGATGATAATACTCGGCTTTTACAAGGCATATAGCCTTGAAAACGTGTTTGCCCAACCATCCAAAACTTTATCACCTCATCCGCCGGGTGTATCGGCTGGGTTCAGCTTAATTGAAGTTGGGCTCACACTTACAATCATCGCGGCTCTGGCCAGTACTGGCATTTTAGGCTGGAATGATTTCTCTGAAAATAGCACTATAAATAGTGTTAGAGTTGTTCGAGCCGCCCTGCAAACAACGATTGCACAATCGATTGATGCATTTGAAACGCCAACCACCGCGATGCCAGCGGCCAACCTCTTAAATCAATTACGCGCCAATTCGCTTTTACAAAACGGCGTGGTCATAACACCTTTGGGTGCTAATGTCTCTGATGGCTTTACTGTTACGATCAATAATAATGGCGTTAGC
>JAYKJM010000080.1:0-9340 GCA_035285385.1 Vampirovibrionales bacterium | reverse complement strand
CTGAAGTTGCCTGAGATCATTGGCGCTATCAATTTTTTTGATACTGGCTCTTCCTTGCAGCTGATCCACACTGTAGGAGGTGCCATTTTGTTTGTTGATTTCATCGACAAGCCGTTGAGCTTCTTTTCGATCAATGCTTTTACCTTGAATAATGGTGGCTGAGTCTATTGTTTTCCAGACTTTAGCCGGTGGTGCTGGCGGCGTTGGTGGTGCCACAGCTTCTGGAATTGGAGGTAGCTCAGATTTTTTTTCAGCCTTGACAGGCGCTGGAATCGGAGGCAGCTCAGACGGTTCAGGCTCCGGGGTTTCTGGCAGTTGGTTACTCCATGGGTTTTGAGGCGGCCATGAGCTGTTTTGCGGATAATAGATTGGTTGAGGTGGGCATAAATTCTGAGGCGTATACCCTTGAGAACCAAAAACGTTAACGCTACCATTCACGTTACCAATTAAGGAGCCATAGTTTTGATAATACGGTGACATAGGTGCACAAAAGTTCTGGGGATAATTGGCATTAAAAAAATTAACGCTGCCATTAACGTTCCCGATGACGTTACCCATCAAGGAGCCATAGGAAAACTGCGGCATTTGAGCTGTGCTAAAACCCTGAATATTTTGTGCAAATGGCATACTGCATCCTTGCCCAAAGCCAGCAATCTGAGCCGTGTAATTGCCAAACAATCCGTTGGACGGTTGCGTATAGTAATTTCCCATAGTATTGAAGGTGTTCGATAGCATAAGCGACTCCTCTCCCTTACTCCCTTTTAAAGGCTCTCTCTTTCTCTCCGTGTCTCTCTTCTTTTTTTTGACTTTAATGCTTAAGCTGATTTTCTGTGTTAACGATGATGCCGAAGCTCAATGGGAAGAACCATGTATCCGTCCCGCTGCACAGTAATCCCGCTTCCCTGTTCTCAGTTGTACCAAAGTGTTACTTTAGCTCGATTTTTTAATTTGACTTTAGGTTTTTAAT
Organism: Vampirovibrionales bacterium; assembly: GCA_035285385.1. Classification (GTDB taxonomy): domain Bacteria; phylum Cyanobacteriota; class Vampirovibrionia; order Vampirovibrionales; family JAJTHC01; genus JAYKJM01. The sequence continues at coordinate 8,373 of JAYKJM010000080.1, read as the reverse complement.
CAATTAAACTCAAATAAATAAAAACAAACTTTAGTCATAAATTGCCTCGAATAGAATTTCTTAATCTTTATTTTTGAATGCTGATAGGCGCTAAAGGCAGAAGCATTTTTACCTCAAAACAGCTTGCATCACAATGAAGGCTGATACTTCCCCCCATGGCATTGATGAGGCTTCGGGTAATAAACAAGCCAAGCCCTGTTCCTCGGGTGGTTCGGGTTGTGCTTTCATCAAGCCGTGTAAATTTATTGAACAAGGTGGGTAAAAGCTCGGCCTTAATTGGCCGACTAGGATTGCTAACCACCAACTCAACCTGTTGAGGGTTAGGGATGCTGATTGAAATGCGGATGGGATCTAAAACGTCAGGATCCGCGTATTTTAAGGCATTGTCGAGCAGATTGACCACAACCTGGGTTAAACGATCCGGATCTATGGTGACTTCAAGCGTTTCCATATCGATCCCATCTGCGGGGGCTATTTCAATCTGTCGAAAGGGTTTATTTGGAGCCGACGGTTGTTCCGATTCGCGATCGAGCATGAGTTGCACGCAGTTTTGAAGCAATGGCATTAATGGGGCATGGTCTTCAAAAATTCGAAGCCCCGACTGCTCAAGCTCAGGAATCACAAGCAAGTCATCCACCATACGACTCAGACGATCGGCGTTGACTTTAATGCGTTTTAGGCTACCTTGACGGGCTTCAGCATCAAGAACCTCGTTTAAGCGCAATAACCGAGAAGCATACCCTTTGATATTGGTTAATGGGGTTCTGAGTTCATGACTGACGGTATCAATCAACGTGGATTTAAGCTCATCCAGTTGTTCCAGTTCTTTATTTGCGGCTTGCACGCGCTGCCATGCATCGGCTGTTTTTCGCGCCATGCGATTAAACTCGCCGCTTAAATAAACAATTTCGTAGGGGGTGAGCCAATTAGAAATCAACCGGATTCGTCGTGTATAATTGCCCTCTGCCATGGCAATAATGCCCTTGATGAGTTGACGGAAGTTGCGGCTAATGCCAAGCACATAGCCGGCCACTAAAATCCCAACGCCAATGGCCATGGCCAAAATTAGCATTAACGATTGAAGTCTGGCTCGCTGAATATATTGCTGTTTGAGCGCATAGGGAGACTGAATGACTAGCCCCCAGTCAATTTCTGGGACTTTCAGAATAACAGCTTCCACAGGATGCAACGCATTTGTCGAGGGTAAGGCCTTGTCGTGTTGCTTGGAGTCGGGTTGGTTTTTTTTGGGTTTCAGAATTGGAAAACGAGCTTCAATTTCACCCGCAATGCCTGGCGTCAATTGTTTAAAAACGGCCATTTGTGAGGGCAACAGACGGTGCTTTTTCTCTACAAGGACAGGCGGCCCTGCAATGATGGTGCCTGATGTATCCACTAAGAAAACGGCATCTTGAAAGGCTTTTTGGTGGCGCAACAGCAGTTCGCTGAGCTTGGGAAAAGGTTGAGCCACGAGCAGCCATTTTACAGGAGCGCTGGACGTTTTTGGCGCTTTAAGGGGCAATAAAATATGAAAAAAAGGGGTCTTGGGTGTTTGCCATTCAACGCGCGCTTGGGTTGTGGCCTCAAGCGGGGTGGAATTGCCCAGTAGCAAGGGGTTATTTGTATATGCGAGGTGTTCTTTTTTGCTACATTGCAGGTTTAATGAGCGAGTGCTGGACGCCCATTTTGAAGCGTGCCAGCTACAGCGCAGCAGCGGTTTCCCGTAGGCATCCAACAGTTCTATGGCCTCAATGTCACTTGGCGTGAGCCCGGACAGCGCACGGTCTAAAGCCGTCTCTGATACATTGAAGGGGTCATCATAAGATTGTATGGCCTCTTGCACGCGCCGCTGGATGACATTGGCTTGCCGGCGCTGCCAGTGAAGTTCAGTCACCAAATCTTGAAACATCCCCATGGCGGCTTGCTCAGTGAATCCGCGGATTTCCTTTTTCAGGGCATTTTGATTGATATTAAAAATAAGCAGACTGATACCAAGCAGCGGTACAATGAGCACAAGTACAAAGAAAACAATAATTTGTTCAAATAGTCGCAATCTTCGAATATTGACGTGTGTTTTCATCGCATTAAAACCACGGCACGTGTTGCTGAAGTTGATGATTCAGATGATCTTTATCGCTATCGTTGATAATCATCGCATCCCAGTGCCAGTTTCCCCCATCGAGCTCCGTTTCTGTCGGGTCATCCTCACCCACGAGGTGTCCACGGGCTTGACGATGCTCACGAGGAGCCTCAATACGAATGAAATAGGCGCCGATGGCTTGAAGGCTGTTGTATTCTGAGGCCAGCCGAAGATCCGGAATAATTACAGTCTGGCCTTCATGAAATGGCTGAAGCGCTTGCTGAAGCCAAAAGTCTTCAGATTTTGAGCGCCCCCAGCTTCCCAGCCGAACTAAACCGGCACGATGATGGGCTTTATTCGCCTCAATTGTTTGCAGGCTAATGCCATGCCGCTGGGCATAAAGTGTTTTTATGGCTGCGGCAATAGGAGAAATCACAGCATTATGACATCGTTTTTTTAATAGCGCCGCCAGCGTATCTTTGCCAGCATATTGCTTGCCCGAAATGGCAATTAATCTGGGAGTTTCATTTTGCTTGTGCGATGTGCCATGCGGCAATGAGTTTGTCATAGTAACAGTATAAAATTTGACACAGACATTGACCAGCAAATATTTCATATTTCTTGATATGAAACGATTTTTAAATCAAATGGGTTGTGAAGTGAGCTGGTTTTTGATGATAATTTCAATATACTTTTATTGTGTCTTTAAATAACTTTGATGGGTAAAATATTAAAAAATATCTAAATCAACCTAAAAATCCATATTTTAAAGTACATTGATATGACATCGCTTATCATTATTCCCTCCTCTTTTTTTACCTGGAGATAAAGTTTATTATGCAGATAATTTTTGATTCACTGGATGAGCTGGAATCATTTGTTCTTCGATTTCAGAGCCCTGCAATCCAGGGTGTGACTTTACCCACCCTGGCTCCGGAAAAATCGAAGCGCTCGGCAAGCCCTGCAAGCCTTGAGATTTCAAAATTAAAAGTGTCCACTCAAGCCCCTAAAAGTGGAGAAACCTTAACGCTCAAAGTGCGAAAAGTTATCGAGAATTTTATTAAAAAGGGCGAACCTTTTAGTGCCAATTCAGTTTATCAGGCATTACTCAAAAAAGACCCTCTAACCAAGAAAGAATCTGTAATTGCCTCTGTGTTAAAGCAGATGACCTCCGAGTTTGCCTCGGTGCCTTTTCAGTTTGAAAAAGGCAAGGGGCCACGTAATGTCAAAATGTATCATCCCTCTCAAGTTGCTTCATAGGCCGCGCCTGAAGCTTTCTTATGCCTGAGTCAGAGTCCTCGTCTTCGTTACGTTTAAATAAGTTTTTGGCAGATGCAGGCCTTTGCTCAAGACGTCAGGCAGATGTCCTGATTCAGTCAGGCCGCGTCTTTGTAAACGGGTTTCAAAACCTTGAATTTTCTACCCGTATTACTCCCGGGGTGGATGTTGTTACGGTCGATGATAGGTTGGTTTCCGTCCTTTCGGGTCATCAAAAACGCTACATTGCGTTTCATAAACCGGTGGGTTGCCTTACCACACGTGTCGACAAGCGTGGGAGAACAACCATCTATGACGTCTTACCCGCAGATTGTCGTGCGCTTGATCCGGCAGGGCGACTGGATCAAGATTCTAGTGGCCTCCTATTTCTGAGTAATGATGGCGATTGGGTCAATCGGATATCCCACCCGCGCTACCATGTTGCAAAACGCTACAAAATTACCATTGCTCGAGCGCCTGCCTCATTGGCTGAATTTAGGCAGGCACTCGAGGCTGGAATCTGGTTTGAAGCCGAACAAAAACTTGCCCGTGCCTATCATATTGAATGCACCCCAGAGGATAATCCGCGGGTGTTTTCACTGACGTTACACACGGGCTACAAGCGTCAAATTCGGCGCATGTTTAAAAGCCTAGGCCATCCAGTCGTAAGCCTCTGCCGTATGGCCATTGGCTCTGTTGAGCTTGCGGATTTGCCCCTGGGCATGACGCGCTCCTTAACCGAAGAAGAGCTCATGAGCTTTATTTGTGATGATATGCCATCTTCAAATGGGTTTTAATTCCATAGTGCTCATATCTTAGGCTTGAGCCAGTTCAATCAATGCTGATATTTAAAATCGTGGTGCTCAACTTGCAAGCAATAAATCCAGAGCCAGGGCATCCGAGAGCTGACCTGACTTAAAGCGCCAATCCAGCTCAAGCGTCTTTGCGCGCAATGCTGCAAGGCGTGCCAACGGAATTTTCTGTAGGCTCGATAAGGCCAACTTTACCCGATACGGATGCTTTCCCAAACGGGTAGCGACCACCTCCTGGGTTAATCCCATTTGATGCCAGAATTTAAGACGGTATTGCTCCTGAAGATGCCCAGCAGCCCTGCTATATATTTGTGCGGCATTCATATGAGCTAATGCCAGCTTCAATGAATGCAATGCCATTGTTGTCCACTGACCAGAAATCCACGCAATCCAGATAGGCTCAAAGTGTTCATGCTCGCCGCACAATAGCTCCAAATCGGCTAATGTAACCGGTTTGCCACCCGTATAAGTCACCAGTTTGTGCGCTTCGCTCATGAGGGTGGCGGTATCATGACCCAATCGTGCAATCATTGCCTCAGCCACCGCCTCTGATATTGGCAACTGATCCGCTTCAAGCAGTGGTTTTAATAGAGCAAGTGCCTCATCGGATTTCCAGGGCAGAGCTATATCAAACGCTTGCACACGAGCTTTCCCAGCTTTCTGAAGAGCATTTATGGCTTTTGGGAGTTTTAATTTGCCGTCAAACTTTTCTGAAACCATCACCAGCACGCGATCTTCTGGCAGATGGGTCAACGTGTCTATCAAAGCTAGTAGTTGTTGCTCATCTGAATTGGTTTTGACGGCCTCAGCAAGCCATTTGAAGTAATGCACTTCTATGACCATGGCGCCGCCAAAAAGCATGGCGGGCGTATTTAGCACTTCATCGAGATCTCGCAAAGACGGCTTCTCAAGCACCCGATGAGATAAACTTCCCATGGCGGTGTCTTGTAAATGCTGTCCCCGTATGGTTTTCAATGCACGGTGACGGCGGTAGGCATCATTGCCAACTAAAATCTCAATCGGCATGACCATCTCCTGAAATTATTTCTCGAGTAGGGTGCACTAAAACGCTCAGTATCATGGCACAACAACAGGTGGTTCATGATGGTGAGCAAACTTTTGGCTAATGGCATCAACAATGCGAGCTGCCGCATGGCCATCACCATAGGGGTTTACGGCATGCGCCATGGCTGCGTAGGCTGTTGAATCCATTAGCAAACGTTCAGCCTCGTGCATAATATTTTCAGGGTCTGTGCCTACCAAGGTCACCACGCCCGTCATGACCCCTTCGGGGCGCTCCGTTTCGTTTCGAAACACTAAAACCGGCTTGCCAAGCGCTGGCGCTTCTTCCTGGATGCCGCCAGAGTCGGTGAGAATGAGCGTACTTTTTGCCATCAGGCGCGAAAACGGTTCATAATCCAAAGGTTCTAGCAGATGTATGCGGGGGTGATTGCCCAAAATGCTCTCCACGGTGCCTTTAACATTGGGGTTAGGATGCACAGGTAAGGCCAACACACAGTCTTGATGACGTTCAATCAGGGTTTTTAAGGCCGTGCAAATACTTTGAAGCGGTTGGCCAAAATTTTCACGCCGGTGAACGGTCGCCATCAACAACCGTTGATTTGGCAGAAGGTCGACTGGAGCATCTTCTTGGGCAGGTTGATTGAGTATCCAGTGAAGCGCATCCACAATGGTGTTACCCGTGATGTGGATTTTTGAGTCGGGGACACCCGATTTTAGAAGATTGTCGCGCGAGAGGGGCGTGGGCGCAAAGCAGAGAGCCGCAATTTGATCCGTAATGACGCGATTGATTTCTTCCGGAAAGGGATAGTAGGGATTAAACGTGCGTAAGCCTGCTTCAACGTGGCCTACGGGAATTTTAAGATAAAAACAGGCCAGGGTTGCTGCCATGCTGGTCGTGGTATCGCCGTGAACCAGGACAATATCGGGGTTTAACGCCTGCAAAATTGGCCGCAATTTCAGCATCACGCCCGTGGTAATATCAAAGAGGTCTTGTCCGGGTTGCATGACGTCCAAGTCAAAATCTGGGGTGATATGAAATCGATGGAGCACCTGATCGAGCATTTGTCGATGTTGCGCCGTGACACAGACCAAATTTTGAAAAACTTCGGGATGTTTTGCTAGCTCATGCACGACAGGAGCCATCTTGATGGCTTCAGGCCGGGTGCCAAATACGCTCAAAACTTTCAATCGACTCACAGCTTAAGAATAACGCAAAATCAGGCTATTCAAAATCTGACGAAAGCCGGCAAATCTCTATGAACGTGGAACAACTTATCAGATGCGAAACATTAGATATTTCAGTCAGACAAGCAGAGGCTCAGGTGCTAGGGCATAGTTTTTGCCGCTTCAATAATGGCCTGCGCGTCAATACCATACTCGCGAAACAACTCGGCGTGCGTGCCGCTTTGTCCAAATCGATCTTGTGTCCCCAGACGCTTGATGGGTGTGGGGCAATGCTCGCTCAGGGCTTCGCAGACAGCACCACCAAGGCCTCCTAGCACCTGATGACTTTCCACGGTAATGACCCGGCGTGTTTTTTGAGCGCTTAGCACAAGCGTATCGACATCAAGCGGCTTAATAAACACGGCATTTAGAACGTCCGCATCAATCCCGGATTTTGACAGCTCATCGGCGGCCAATAGGGCTTCGTAAACCGTCTCACCACATCCAATGATTGTAACATCCTTGCCATCGCGCAGTTTTCGAATCTTGCCAGGCTGGAAATCGTAACTTGAGGGCTCATGCAGCACAGGGCATACCGTGCGTACTAAACGAATGTAAACAGGCCCATGCGTACGCGCCGCCCAACGAATGGCGGCATCGGTTTCAACGGCATCAGAGGGGATAATGACGGTCAAACCGGGAATAACGCGCATCAAGGCAATGTCTTCAATGGATTGATGGCTGGCGCCGTCCTCTCCAAGGCTTAGTCCGCTGTGAGTAGGACAGACCTTAACGTTAAGATCGGAATACGCAACGGTATTTCGAAGGGGCTCCCAGGCTTTACCACTGGCAAACATGGCAAATGTGCTGACAAAAGGGATCTTGCCCGTGGTTGCCAGACCAGCAGCCGTATTAATTAAATCTTGCTCGGCGATACCCTGGTTAAAAAAACGTTCCGGAAAGACTTTTGCAAACATGGCTGTTTGCGTCGAGCATGCCAGGTCTGCATCCAGAACCACAATGTCGGGATTTTCGTGGCCAAGGGCAACCAGCGTTTCACCCAGTTGCACGCGCGGTGCTTTTTGAGGCAGAGATTTTAAATCAGAAGATAAAACAACAGAAGTCATCGTCATTCAAAGTGTCACGCTAATTACAGGATTGAACAGTTCAGAGGGAGCAGGCGTATCTGAAACGCTATTACTGATCAGATTCAATTTCACGATCAAATTTGATGTTTTTAAAGTCAGAGGCTTTCACGTTTTTCAGAAAATCGCGAAACGCTTCATTTTCCTCTTCATCGCGATCGAGATCGGTTGAAATGGTGCCTTCGGCCATCACTTGCGTGGTGGCAAATATGGGGGCATCTGCCCTTAAGGCAAACGCAACCGCATCCGATGGGCGGGCATCTACAAATTGCTCTTCAGTGCCCTCTGGGCCACTAAATACGAGGGTTGCAAAATACGTGTCGGCGTTCATGTCATTGATTTCAACACGAGCCAGCTTATAGCCAAGTTTTTCCACAATATTTTGAAGCAAATCATGCGTCATGGGACGGGCGGATTTAATATTTTCTAAAATCCGGATAATTGCGCTGGCCTCGGCTGTTCCAATCCAGATGGGTAAGGCACGACGCCCCTCAACATCATTTAATACAACAATTGGGGTGCCAGTTCGAGTATCGAGGGCAATGCCCATCACGCGGAGTTCAACCATAATATTCTTATTATTTCACAAAAACATTATATCCCTGCAAGCAGCACATGCTTTTTACCCCTTCAGGCGCTATGATACTCATTATGATGCATGCCCTTAATTCTGCTTCAGTGGCTTCTAGCTCTGTTGCTGCCTTAGTAATAGGCAGTGGCATTTCAGGTTTGCTAACAGCTATTAAACTGGTTGAAGCTGGTGTGCGGCCTGTGGCCGTTGTTACAAAGACGCGACTGTCAGAGAACAATTCTCGCTATGCTCAAGGGGGCATTGCTGCCGTCGTGCCGAGTAACACGGAAGACTCCATTGCCGCCCACGTGGCCGATACACTTT
>JAYKJM010000079.1:0-5263 GCA_035285385.1 Vampirovibrionales bacterium | reverse complement strand
CAATGTTGAGTCTTCAAAAGGCCTACCAAATTAGCGAAATTGAAGCCTGGATACAATCGGTGCGTGAGCTTGGAAAACTCTCTGCATCGACCCCGCTGGTTTTGGTCGTGGAACCCAAATGGGATGGCTTGGCCGTGGCCTGCCACTACCGACATGGTCATCTGGTTGCGGGCGCTATCCGGGGCGATGGTCAGCAGGGTCAACTGGTAACAGCTAATTTAGGTACCATTCAGTCATTACCGGTTGAACTTACCAAGCAAAACTCAATACCCCAACTGTTCGAAGTTCGCGGCGAAGTGGTCATGAGTCGGGCTCAATTTGATGCTCTAAATGAAACGCTTGAAAAACAGCATAAACCTCTTTTTTCAACGCCTCGAAATGCGGCCACGGGGTCTTTACGACAAAAAAACCCTCAGGTAACCGCGGATCGAAAGTTAGACTTCATTGCCTATAGCGGGCTGCTGTCCGAGGCACCAAGAGAAGATTTTTCCTCACACTGGCAGATATTAGAGCAGTTGGCACAATGGGGATTTCAGGTCAGTGCTCCTCGGGTGCGCTGTGAAAATATCGACTGTGTGAAAGCGTTTATTGACAAATGGTCCTCCGAGCGCAAAACATTTCCCATAGAGACCGATGGTGTCGTCATTAAGGTAGATTCTCTGGCACTTCAACACCAATTGGGAGCCACAGCGAAAACACCCCGATGGGCCATTGCCTATAAATATACGCCTCAACAGGCTGAAACCGTTGTTGAAACCATTGATTACTCTCGAAGCAGCAGCGGACGCCTCACGCCCATTGCAGTAGTATCGCCGGTCATGATTAACGGCACAACAATTCGACGTGTCAACCTTCATAGCCTTGAAGAGATGGCTCGCCTGGATGTGCGAGTGGGGGACACCGTTGTGATTCACAAAGCTGGAGAAATTATCCCGCAAATTGTTGATGTCGTTAAAACAAAGCGCCATCCTCGTAAACGCCCCGAGCCCATACCAAAACAATAGCCTTTTCTCTGGCTTACCCTTTACGTATGCTAGAGGGCATGAATGACTCTTGCAACTTAAAGTCGCACATACACCCAACGATGCGGGTTGTGTTTTTTGGCACACCGCAGTTTGCGGTGCCAACGCTTGAAGCCCTCGCCGGGGATCCTCATATTGAGATTGTTGGCATTGTCACACAGCCAGATCGCCCATCGGGACGGGGGCAAAAACTGACACCTCCACCCGTCAAACATATTGCCGAAGTGCTCCATCTTGGCCCCATCTTCCAGCCGCTGAAGGTTCGCACGGATGAGGCTTTTTTAAATCAGCTGGATGCACTCAAGGCTGATTTTTTTGTGACCATCGCCTTTGGCCAGATTTTACCCCAGCGCCTTCTGGATATGCCCCGATTGGGAACCGTCAACGTCCACGCCTCTCTATTGCCTAAGCTGCGCGGCGCCAACCCGATTCAGTGGGCCATTTTAAATGGCTTGAGCGAAACCGGCTTGACAACCATGCTCACAGATGCAGGCGTTGACACGGGTGCCATGCTGCTGAAAACCACCGTGAGCATTGACCCATCCGAGAATGCGCAAATGCTTGCAGAACGCTTGGCAACACTGGGCGGGCCATTGCTCTTGCAGACACTATCAGGGCTTGAAAATGGCTCTCTGAAGCCCCTACCACAAGAGGACACCCTGGCCTCCCATGCCCCCAAGCTGTCTAAGCAAGAGGCTTGGCTCGACTGGTCACAACCGGCCGAGGTATTGCTTCGAAAAATCCGGGGGCAGCAACCCTGGCCAGGCACGCAAAGCCTGTTTGACAATCAGCCTTTAAAGATTTTTGAGGCGCATCTCTTGCCAAGCGATCAGCCCTATGAGGCGGCCATGGCTGGAGAACTGCTCGAAGCCTCCAAATTTGGCGTGATGATTGCCTGTGGCGCCACCGGCAAAGAGCGTTTAATGTTAACCACCGTGCAGCCTGCGGGGAAAAAACCCATGCCAGCATCCGACTGGCTTCGAGGGCTTGGCCAACCCTTGCAGGCTTCAAGGCGGTGCTTAAGCGCCCCAGATTTGGCGGAAACTTAACCGATTTTCTATCAAGCTTAATCTATCAAACGTATCGTGTCACTCAAACCTGATACTCCCCCCCTTCGTTTATTCCCCTTACGTTAAGGACAGCAAAAATGAATACCGTTGTTAAAAATCAGCCTCCTCAGCTGCACAAAATAGGGCCTGTGATTGGTGGCCAAAAAACGGCAGTCTTGCTGATGAATCTGGGAGGGCCGGATACAGTTCAGGCTGTAGAGCCATTTTTATTTAATTTATTTCGCGATCCAGATATCTTTAAACTACCGTTTTCATTTGTGACCCAACGGCTGTTTGCCTGGCTTATCAGCTCACGCAGAGCCCCAAAAGTCATCCCTCAATATGAAGAAATTGGCGGCGGCTCCCCTATATTGAAGCTGACACAGGCTCAGGCGGACGCCGTTGCAGATCTCCTTAAAAATCGTGGGTTTGATGTTCCTGTTCATGTGGCCATGCGCTACTGGCATCCCTTAACAGAAGATGTCACCCTGAAATTATATCAAGAAGGCTATACACACTTGGTGGTGTTGCCCTTATACCCGCACTATTCGTGCACAACGACCGGCTCAAGCCTCAATGAACTTCGACGGGTCTTAAAAAAAGCTTCAGGCTCGCAGGCGGTGAAATTATCTGTCATTCCAAGTTTTTGGGACAACCCCAAATATCTGCAAGGATTTGCCAATACCATTGCAGCAGGCCTGGCCGCTGGTCAGTGGTCTTGCCCCCTCGACGAGGTGACGATTCTATTTAGTGCGCACAGTCTTCCTAGAAAATTTGTCAAAAAGAACAATGATCCCTACCCCGAGCAAATAGAGGCGTGCGCCAAAGCGCTCATGCAGCACTATTTCCCAAAAAACAACTGGGAACTTGGCTATCAAAGCAAGGTGGGTAATCTGGTCTGGATTGGCCCACAAACCGACGGCCTGCTTCATTATTTTGCAGCCACCAACACCGATAATATCCTGATGGTGCCCATTAGCTTTGTGAGCGATCACCTTGAAACCCTGTTTGAAATCGATCTGGAATACATTCCGTTGGCGCATGAACTTGGCTTAAACCATTGCCATCGCGCACCAGCCCTCAATAACGAGCCAATGTTCATTGAAGCCTTGGCGGATTTAATCATCGAGCAGTTGTCGCAAGCTGCGGTGCCTCACTTGCAGGTCTCACAAATGGCGCTTTAACATTCATTATGATTCTGTTGACATCCCCCCGCCTACGGGGTTGAATGCTATGGTGTGTGATCGAGGTTTTTTGCCTCAATTTTTTAGATTTTTTATTTTTAAAATTCTTTATTCTAAAAGGTTTTTATTCGTATGCCTGCTGCCAAAGCTTCCAAATCTGTTGATACAGCTGAAAAATCGTTAAAACCAGCTTCCAAAACCAAAAAAACATCTACTCAAGCCAGCCCATCTGCCAGCCCATCTGAAGGTCAAGCCCCTGAGATGGCTCCCAAAGCGACGGCCATTGTCTCTATTTCGGGCAAGCAGTACAAAGTTGAAGCCGGCCGCTATACCGATATTGATCTGCTGGATCACCCTGAAAACGAGACTTTGACCTTTGATGCCGTACTCTGGGCCTCTGATGCTGCCGGAAAATCTTGGTTGGGTGCCCCCACGGTTGCAGGCGCCAAAGTCGAGCTCACCATTCTCAAACATTGGCGCGACACCAAGGTGATTGTCTTTAAATATCGCTGTAAAAAAGGCACCCGCAAGAAAAACGGGCACCGCCAAAGCTACACCCGCGTGATGATCAATTCGATTCAGCTGCCTGCGTAGCGTTGTTGTTTTTGTTTCAGTTTTTTAGACTTGAAAAAGGATTACCCCTCATGGCTCAGAAGAAAGGCGCCGGTTCAACAAAAAACGGTCGCGATAGTCACTCTAAACGCCTAGGTGTCAAAAAATTTGGTGGCGAAGTGGTTCTTGCGGGTAATATTCTGGTTCGTCAGCGTGGAACGCAATTTCATCCTGGGTTTAACGTGGGCATTGGTAAGGATGACACCCTGTTTGCCTTAATTGATGGCATTGTCAGCTTCCAGAAACAGAAGTCTCGCTGCAAAATTCACGTCCAGCCTGCCTAATGTCTTGATTTTTTTTCTTTAACTTAATCTGGCCGGGTGTTTTTATGCCCGGCTTATTCCTTTCAGGATCTTTGTTCTCATGCAAACCCTCGGATTGTTCGGCGAGTTTGGCGGCGTATACGCCCCCGAGACCCTGATGCCAGCCCTCAGCGAGTTAGAAGCAGCGTTTATCGCTTGTCAAAGCGATGAGGCTTTTCAGGCCGAGTTTCGCCATTATCTGGCGCATTGGGCAGGGCGACCAACCCCACTCTTTGAAGCGCAAAAACTCGCCAAATTGTGGGATGTGGATGTTTCAGACAATGCGGCGGCAGAGGATGCTGAGCAAGAGGGGGCGCCTCGAATAAAAATTTTTCTCAAGCGCGAGGATTTGCTGCACGGTGGCGCTCATAAAACCAATAATGCGCTGGGTCAAGCGCTTTTAGCCAAAAAAATGGGAAAAACCCGTTTGATTGCTGAAACGGGAGCAGGTCAACATGGCGTGGCCACCGCCATGGCTGGCGCATTGCTTGGCCTGGAAACGGTGATTTACATGGGAGAGCACGACACTGAGCGCCAACAACCCAATGTGTTCCGGATGAAACTTTTAGGTGCCAAGGTCATTGCCGTCACCACGGGGACGCGAACCCTCAAAGAAGCCATCAACGACGCCATGCGCGACTGGATGACCAATGTGCGCGATACGCATTACATTTTAGGCACGGCCGCAGGGCCGCATCCTTTTCCGAGTATGGTGAAATATTTTCATCAATGCATTGGTGAGGAGGCTCGCACGCAAATTCTGAACGCCACAGGGCGCCTGCCAGATGCAGTGATGGCGTGCGTGGGGGGGGGCTCCAACGCAATCGGGATTTTTCAAGGGTTCCTGAAAGAGGCCGCCTGCAACGTGCCGGAAGGCGACCGTGCGACGGTGCATCTCACTGGCACTGTGCCAGGAGGCGAAGGCGACCGTGCGACGGTGCATCTCATTGGCATTGAACCGGCAGGTCGTGGTCTGGAGACCCCCGAGCATGGCGCCGTTCTGGCGCAAGGAACCCCGGGAGTGCTTCACGGAATGCGCAGCGTTGTGTTACAAACCCCAGATGGTCAGATTTTGCCAACCCATAGCATTTCTG
>JAYKJM010000078.1:0-7434 GCA_035285385.1 Vampirovibrionales bacterium | reverse complement strand
GCTGATACACGCCAGGAGGGCTCACCCAGCGCAATGGCTGAGGCCAAAAATAAGGACTCGGCGCAAGACCGTCTTCCTCTTTGAGAGCGACGGTCGGCAGGTACCAGGCTTTTTGGGGATAGGCTTGTAGTAAGGGCGTGAAATCCACTTCTGCATGGGGCTTTGGCCAATAGATTAAAATTGCTTTGGCGGCCTGAAACACTTGGCTTTGTATCAGCTGAACCCTCATATCAGCCGATAGGGATTGCCAATCGAGCGTTTTGTGATGCACTTTAGCCCATTGGCGCCAATCCTTTTTTGATGATGACAATGGTGGTGGGCTTAAGCACGGTTGGGAAGAAGACATTATCAGATTGTAACAAAATTTCGCTTTCGCCAGTGATGTGGGTGCTCGCCCATTGTTATGCAAAAACCTATCGGTAATCAAACACAAGCTTTGGCAAAGAAAAACCGCCCATAAAAACCAACGATAGTAGCGGTGTTTAGGCGGTAAGGACTGATTTGCTCGGGTTAAATTGAACAGATAAATCAAAAAAATATTAAAAACGGATGAAACGTTTAAAAATTTGAAAATAAAGCCGGTAGTCTTGCCGACGGTGGACGACTATATAAATCTAGATCGATACGTTTGTCAAGGCCATTTCTTTGAGCTGTTGTCCCGATGGTTTTAGCGGATACCCCGACTGGGGTACCGGTCGATGACACGGTGTTGATGCGCATATTCTGTCAAAACGGCCGTTGAGCGATGAGCGCCGCTAAAAACGGCTAATCACCAGCCGTTGCACCTGGCTGGTGCCTTCAATGAGCGTCATGGCTTTGGCATCTCGAAAAATCCGCTCCACCGGAAAATCTGTGGTGTAGCCATAGCCGCCCAAAATTTGGACGGCTTGCGTGGCCGCCCGCATCGCGGCTTCTGAGGCAAAAAGCTTGGCCTGAGAGGCCGCATTGGTATAAGCCACACCCGCATCTTTAAGACGCGCCGCATGATAAACCATTAAGCGAGCCGCTTCGAGATCGGTTGCCATGGTGGCTAGTTTTTCTTGAATGGCACCAAACTGGCCAATGGGTCTACCAAACTGTTCTCGTTGGCAGGCATACTGAGCGCTTTGTGACAAACTGGCGGCAATCAGACCCACAGAAATGGCTGCAATACTGATTCGACCTGCATCCAAACAAGATAAAAATAATTTAAACCCTTGATTCAACTCACCCAAACAGTGTTCTGGCTTTAACTCACAGCGATCAAACAGAAGCTCTCCCCAATCTGAGCCTCTTAGACCCAGTTTGGCCTCTCCGGGTAAAATATTGAACCCCGGGGTGTCACGCTCCACAATAAAAGCCGTGAGCTTTCCTGGGGCTGTTTTGGCCGTAATCACAAATACGCTTGCAGATTGTGCGTTGGTTATGAAAATTTTACTTCCGTTAACGATAAAACCGCCCTCAGGTGTCTGGGTGGCCGTGGTGTGCGCACTGCCTGCTGCATCGCTGCCAGCTTCGGGTTCGCTCAGGGCAAAGGCACTAATCCACTCACCACTGGCCAGCTTTGGTAGATATTTCTGCTTCTGCTCGGGTGTTGCGGCAAGCACAATAGGCAGAATACCTACCGTGTTATGAACCGACAAGGCCACCGCCACCGAGGCATTCACAGCCGCCAGGGTTTCCATGACAAGCGCTATGCTAAGCGCATCACAGCCAGCGCCGCCATAAGCCTCAGGGCAAGAAAGCCCGCAAAGGCCAGCCTCAGCCAGAGCCGCCCAAATTTCGGCAAAGGCCTGAGCGTCGCCTGACTCCAGTGCTTTGATGCGGGGTAAAATTTCGCGATGAGCCACCTCTTGGGCCAAGGCTTGAAGCTGAAGATGAATCTCAGACATCATGGGCTACGATCCCACTTCCACTATTTCGCTGCGGGCATCCCCTTCGAGGCGAATTCTTGAAAAATCCAGGCTAAACTGGCACCGTTGCGCCGTCGTTTTACCAAAACCCGGGGTCAGCACACTGACATGACCCTTAGCCTCGAGCATTGTTCTAGATTGTTGCCAAGTCAGCTCGTCCGCCATGATTACCGGATGCTTGCCATTGCCGGAGGCTTCTTTTTCACCAGACGTTGCCGATTCGCCCTGACCGCCAAAGGCTGCAATGCGCACACCATGGGTTAGGTGCAATATTTTTTTGCTTTGATCATACTCCCCTTGGGCTGCTTCAAACTGAGCCAAGGGCTTCAGTGCAATAGGGGGCTTTGTGTTGGCGGATGAGGCCGTTGATGCTGGGGATGATTGCGATTTTGAATCATAATAGACCCCTTTGACCCCGCTGAGCGCAGCGACCCCATCGGTTTGCCCATTGCCGGCATAATCAACGGTTTGCGCACTAAACTTCCAGGCTAACTGGCCATTTTCACTCACGGTGAACGATACATGTTTGCCTGAGACGCCGGGGGTTGTGGCTTCGTTTGTGTCGTCCGGAGCCTTTTGCTTTTCATCTGCCACCTGAATGCGGCGCGCGGCATTCCAGGCCGCCAAAGCAATAGCACCCACCAGTAACATGAGAAATCCACCCAAAGCCAAACGTTTCAATGAGAATGAGATGGGCATAACACGTCTCTATACAAGCAGGGTTTTTACGACGGGTAAGGCTTTTAAGGCGGGTAAACGATTATCACTTACCGGCTAGAGATTATGATTGGGGTTATAGCGCATTTGAACGGAATTTTCCAGACATTGCCCGCGCTTATGCGAGCAACATCAGGCTTTAATGCCCGCCGCCGCCAGAGATGACATCTCGAAAGCGTCCAAACAAGGAAGGATGATCCTCCTCATGGGTTTTTTTCTCTGCATTGCCAACCTGGTGTAGGTCAGCCAACTGCTGAAGAAGACGCTTTTCTTCCAGAGAGGGGTTTTTGGGGATGTTAACCACCAGCGTGACCAGCAAATCTCCACGATGAAATGGGTTTTGCAGGTGGGGTACCCCACCCTCACGGATTCTGGCCACAAAGCCACTGGGTGTGCCCGGCTGTATTTTGACGACAACCTCAGACGGGGACTCCTTGAACGGTTTTTTGTCGGCTGCTTTGTCTTTGGGTGACTTTGCAGCCGGTGGTTTTAGCATCGCAACGGTGATTTCTCCACCTAAGACCAGCTGTACATAACTGACGGGCACCGTCAGCGTTAAGTTATACCCTTCGCGGCGAAACGTTGCATGGGGGGCGACGCTTAACACAACATACAGATCGCCAGCAGAGGCTCCCATAAGACCCGCATCACCCTCGCCCGCCACGCGCAGGCGGGTACCATCATCCACACCGGGTGGGATGGTAATTTCAATTTTATCGGTATGCTGATGACGTCCAAAACCGTGACACTGTTTGCATGGGGTTTCAATCGCGTAGCCCAGCCCCTGACATTGGGGGCAGGTCGCAATTTGAGTAAAGTGTCCAATAAGGGTTTGCGTGGTTTGACGCACTTGGCCATTGCCGGCACAGGTGCCGCAGGTGGTGGGTTGCGTGCCTGGTTCAGCCCCGCTACCTGAGCAGCGACCACAATGGATTAAGCGTGTGACATCGAGGGTTTTTTCAACCCCAAACACAGAGTCTTCAAAGGTTAGCTTCAGCTGCGCTCGAATATCTTCGCCACGGGCTGCCCGGCTTCGCGCACCTTGACCAAAGCCACCCGAAAAGCCGCCACCAAACACAGAGGCAAAAATATCGGTTAAATCCGGGAAACCTTCCATAAAGTCCCAGCCAGCTGTGCTGTAGCCGCCACTTTGAAGCCCCTGATGACCGTAAGTATCATAGACTTTGCGTTTTTCAGGATCACTCAGGACGTTATAGGCTTCGCCAAGCTCTTTGAACTCAGCTTCGGCTTCTGGGCTCTTGTTTTGATCTGGATGGACGTCTTTTGCCTTTCTGCGGAAGGATTTTTTAATTTCCTCCGGCGTGGCGGATTTTGAAACACCCAGAATGTCGTAATAGTCGCGGGTTGTTGTCATTGGCATCTTTCAGGGGACTTCAATTTCAGGATATTTTAATCTAGGCTGTTTTAAAGGGGTTGCTCATCAGGGTATCACTTTCAGCTGAAGTATCTTCAGCTTTGACGGATACTTTCACCGAGGCAGGGCGAATGACGCGGTCATGTAACAGGTAGCCGGCCAGCTCTTCATTGAGGATGGTGCCTTCTTGCACATGATTGGCAGGCTCTTGTCCAATGGCATCATGTTGCATGGGGTCAAATTTTTCGCCGAGCGTCTTCATCCGTTTGACACCGATAGTTTCTAACGTGCTCATCAATTGTGTGGCCATCATGCGAAGACTTTGCAACAGCAGCTTGGGCTCTGATTGCTCTGTGAGCGAGGCGCTTGCGCGATCCAGATTGTCAAGAACTGGCAACATGGCCGAAATAGTTCCTTCAGCGGCATATTTTCGCCAGGATAGCTGCTCTTGTGCGTTTCGTTTTCTATAATTATCAAAATCAGCCGCCATACGGACGTATTGATCGTAGAGCTCGGCGTATTTTTCCTCCAGGGTAGGCTCCTGTGTCGCTCCCTCTGGCGATGGGGTATCGCTTTGTCCTGCCTGGAGGTCGTCGGTTGCGGTGGTGCTGTCGTCGGCAAAAAACATGTGTGATTCTCCAATTATTTTGATGGCTCTGGTTGGCAATGATTAGTTTCTACCAAATTGTCACAAAAAAACCACTTTTTATTTTACGAGGAAGGCAGCCCCCTGTGAATGTGATGATCACGTTTGTCGAGGGTTGGAAAATTTGGCCGGCTATTTTTGGGCCACCAGTGCCCAAACGTCTGGTTCAATCTCAAAGCGGGTAACTGTTTTTAGGCCAGCCTGATTGAGCCAGCTTCGAAAGGTTTCCGCACGAAAAACACGCCCCGCCGGGGTGGTTACGCGCAGATTTAAGCTGTAAAGCAGCGGCCAGCCTGCATTGCTTCTGGCATTATCTCGCATAAAATCAATAATCACCAGTATCCCTTTGGGTTTTAGCGTCCGTGCAGCTTGTTGAATCAACGTTTGACTGGCCTCTTCACCCAGCACGTGACAAATATGAGCCAGAAAAGCCAAATCGTACTGCTCAGAGGGCAAGGTCATGGTTTCTAGATCACCAGCTTGAAGCCTCACAGCATGCGCCAAGCCGGCACGCTCGGCATAGTGTTGCGTGACCTCAAGCACGGTGTCATAGTCAACAATAGTGGCTTTGGCATCAATTTCGCGATGCTTAGGGCTCTTGGCAAGCGCTTGTAGCAGTGCCATAGACCAAACCCCTGTCCCGCCAGCCAGATCCACCACGTTTAACGAATGAACATCCGGATCAAGGAAAACAGTGCTCTGCAGGTAGCTTGTGAGCCATCCTGCCAGTTTTTCGGCAGGCAGCCGGTTGCTGGCATAGAGCGCTTGTGCAAGCTCAGCATATCGGTTTTCGGCTTCTGCCAGCTGATGAGCCCCGCCCGCCGGCATTCCTGAATAGAGAACATCTGGTAAAAGGCTCCAGAGTTCATAGAGCCTTCGACAGTGGGCAACCATTCCTCCCATAAAATATGGATTAGCGGGGGCAGGTGGCGGTTGTTGGGTCAGAAAACGCTGGACATCTCCCGGCAGGCTGTAGGTTTCTTCAGTAGATTTATACAAGAGGCCCGCGCCGACCAAACCATCCAGAAACTGCCTGAGAATTTCTGTGGATGCGGGTTTTCGCATGCATTTAGAGGAAGCTAGAAAGTGGCTCATCAGCTTGTCTGGTGCGTTAACGCCGGCTTCAATGAGCGTAAAAATGTCTAAATCCAGCGCAACAAATAGTAATTGGCTGGTCATGAAGCTGTATAAGGCATTTTGAATGCGATTGCTATTGTCAGCCGGTAAGCTTACGGGCGGATGCGGGGGAAGAGCGGGCATTGGCATGGCATCATCCTGTCTGTCACTTTAAAAGAATGAGGGGGTGGCATTGTGCTCAAACCAAATGAGCGTTATGGAGGCAACGAGTCACTGCCCCCTTTTTGAACGGGTGAGGTTCTGTTATTCTATCTAAAGAACAAGCTATCCTTCGAAGTTTATAAGTTTTACAGACGTCGAAATAGATAAATTAAAACTAAGTGTCAATGAATCTGTGCGGGTGTAACTCAGTTGGTAGAGTTCTAGCCTTCCAAGCTAGCTGTCGCGAGTTCGAGTCTCGTCGCCCGCTCCATTTTCCCTTAAAAGCGGTTTTCATCTGGCTGACAAGCCAATAGCCGATACGGATGAGACGTTGGGAGACAATAATATTTCAGAAAATCCCACTGCCATCTCAGTTTTGCCTTTGTTTTCTTGATTTTAGTTTGTCAGCTAACTTTCAAACGTGATTCTGACTTGCCGCAGTCAAGTTAGCTAATTTGAACGGTCACATCATCAAGCGCCAGGCACTGGCAAGAAAGCCGATCGCCAGGATCCATATAAAATACGGCTTCCTCAATCGCTGTTTTTTCAGACAGATGCTGCGCCCCTTTTATTACGGTCACAACACAGTTGCAACAAGCCCCCAGACCCCCACAGCGATCGTGCACATCGAGTCCCAGCTGATGAGCCGCTTCTCGCAGCGTCATGCCGGGTTTGGTCTCAATGGCATTGCCACTGGGTAGAAACGTCACTATGGCCATTGCGATGTATTGTATCGTTTTTGAGGATAATGCCAATAAGGCGCCCTGAAAATTTACAGCAAATGCGCTACACTACAGTTTTGCAAAATCCTGATCAAAGTGCTTCAAATATAACCTGTCATTAAAATTAACGCATTTTAGTGCCTTCGGAGAGATGTATGCGCTTTTGGCCGTACCATCCATCAAACCAGCCACCTCGCTCTTCGCCTCAGAGCCAAGAGGCGTCTGAACATCAGAGGCGGCGGGTTGACTCGCATCCAGTGGCGCCCAAGAATATAGACTCTCCAGATTTGCCACCGATTATGCGCTTTGGTAGCCCTCAGAACTCTGAAGTCTCTGCCCAGCGAGATAGGAAAAAGCCAAAACAGGCTATCGCGGCTCAGGCGTTACAGGCTGTGAGCGATAAAGAACCGAGCCCTGTGCGCACGAAGCGCCCGCCTGTCGATGCCATTTTGCTCACTGCAACCCTGGTTTTAATTGCCTTTGGTTTGCTATCTGTGTTGTCTGCCAGCGCGTGGGAAGCCGCCGGCAGTAATGGCAATAGTTTTGCCATGGTCGGTAAACAAACGGTTTTTATGCTGTTGGGTCTCTTGCTGATGAGAGTTGCCTCCCTAACGCCTTTAAGAGTTTGGCAGCAATGGTCTGCCAAGTTGGGGATTGTTGTGGCTGTTTTGATTGGTTTGACTATTTTTGTCGGAACGACCGCCAACGGCAGCTCCCGCTGGCTGATGCTGCCGGGCGGTATCCAGTTTCAGCCATCAGAATTTGCAAAACTGTCTGGCATTTTACTGGTTGCTCAAGCCATTG
>JAYKJM010000077.1:0-16999 GCA_035285385.1 Vampirovibrionales bacterium | reverse complement strand
GGTGTCATCCCTGCTTGGATGGAAGCCGACCTAGAGAAGCTGATGGTGAAAATCTTGCTCTTGCCCGAGCGTCAAGACGTGGATGCCACCCTCAAAGAACAGCTCATCATTGAATACTATTCACGTTAATATTCATCTGCTTAACGTATTTCACTTTAACTCATTTTTTGTGTTCTTCTGTATTGACTTTGTCAAAGGTGACTTTATTTGCTATGTCGACCCTTGAACTCACTCCTGAAATTTCAACTGCGCTCAATATCAAATGCGTCAACACAACCACCGACTCCGATGGTTCCATTTACGGCAAATTCGTCGTTGAGCCACTGGCTCGTGGCTATGGCGCAACGCTTGGCAATGCTCTTCGTCGCGTGCTGCTCTCCAGCATTCCGGGTGCGGCCATTACATCTGTAAGAATTGAAGGGGTCACCCACGAATTCACCACCATCCCTGGGGTCATGGAAGATGTGCTCGACATAATGTTGAACCTCAAAGGAGTGGTGCTCAAGGCCACATCCACGGATGTGCAATACCTGCGTATCGATGCCGACAAGCCGGGGGTTATCACCGCCGGAGACCTGCAATTGCCGTCTGATGTCAAAGTCATCAATCCGGGCTGGCCAATTTGCACGTTGGGCGAAGGCGCCAGTCTGCACGCAGAATTAACCAGCGAAACCGGCACAGGCTATGTACCAGCCAAGTTCTTGCAAGGCCCCAACAGTCGCAGTGTAGATATGTTGCCTATCGACGGTACGTTTATGCCCATCCGTCGTGTCTCCTATACAGTAGAAGATACCCGCGTGGGTCAGAAAACAGATTTTGACAAGCTCACCATGGAGCTCTGGTCGGATGGCAGCATTGACGTGAGTATTGCCCTTAGTCAGGCGGCAAACTTACTGATTGAGCACTTCTTGCCGATTGCTTCATTGGCCGGTACGCCACCTGTTTTGGCCAACGCACGCTTAGATGCCGTTGATGCCGATGTTCCTGAAACGTCGATCACGATTGAAGATCTGGATCTCTCCGTTCGCGCCTTTAACTGCCTTAAACGTGCCAACATTCAGAGTATTCAAGAGCTCCTTCAAAAATCTGAAGCCGATCTGGTGAACATCAAGAATTTTGGTAAAAAGTCAGCCGAAGAAGTCGTTGAGCGCCTCCAGGCGTTTGGTTTGGATTTAAAACCCAGCCCAGCCGATTATGACCCTTCCAAGTTTGATAAGTAAAACGTTGTTGCTATTATTTTTTTAAAAATCGGAGTTTTGTCATGCGTCATCGTAATCGTCTTGCCAAACTGGCTCGCCCTGCCGATCAGCGCAACGCCATTGTGCGTAGTTTGCTGACTAAATTATTCTTACACGATGAAATCGTGACCTCCAAGGCTCGTGCTAAAGTGGTTCGCTCTCAAGCAGATCGCATTATCACCATGGCTAAAAAAGGAGACTTGAGCGCCATTCGCAAAGTGGCCGCCCTCATTTATGCCCACGAAACCTCAGGAAAAACCATTGCCGATACTCGCCGCAAAGACGGTAACGTGCGTCAAATTACAGAAACCGTGCTGCGTCGCATTTTTAGAACAGTGGTTCCTCGTGCCGAAAATCGTACCAGTGGCTACACCCGCTGCTTGCCGATGGCACGTCGTCGTGGCGATAACGCACCCATGGCGCTCATTCAACTGGTAGACGCTTTTGAAGATGTTAAACGTGCCGATAAGCCTGAATCGTCGCTGGTGGCACAATCTGCTAGCCCTACAAAAGTCATTTCTTCCAAAGCCGTTGAGGCATCCGTCGCTACTGAAGCAACAGAAGCAACTCCTGCGGTGACGCCAGAGCCAGCTGAAACGGTCGCTCCAGAAACTTTGGAAGAAAACGAGAAAACAGACGCCTAAATGCATTCGTTTTTGAGTGCAAATTGTGTCGTTTACGCCTGATACCGCCATAACGTTATATGATGTGCCGACAGGTGCTCCGTTGTTGTTCAAAAACTCGAAAACAGCAGCCTCGTCCTTTGAGCAACCTTTGCGAGATGCGTTTTTTGAAGAACATCGGCGAATGGCACTTTTGGTGTCCTACTGCGGGGCGGCCTATGCAGGCAGTCAGTTTCAAAAACAGGGGCATCGCTGTTTACCCACCATTGAATTTCACTTGCGAGAAGCCTTTAAACGTTTAGCGCTCAAAGACATTCGCCTCAGTATGGCCTCTCGAACAGATGCGGGTGTTCACGCGCTGGGGCAAGTGGCTCATGTGCGCCTCAGCGAGCAAGACTCTCAGCGCCTTAATAAGATTGACAACCTTCAAAGAGCACTCAATCGATATTTACCGGCCGATATTGCCATTCAGGCCATCGCACCTTGGGCACATCCTCAATTCCACGCCCAGCAAACGCCAAAGCGACGTTGGTATCGCTATGTCATTTATAATCACTCTGAACGTCACCCACTATTAGCCCCATATGCGCATTGGGAGTATTCCCCTCTAAATATTGACACCATGCAGGCGGCCGCAAGCGTATTGGTGGGCTCACACGTCATGAGTGCCTTCAAGGGGAGTCCTGCCGAGGCTGCAGCGGATAGTTGTCACCTGGAGCACCTGCGCGTGTATTGCCCTGCCCCTCGGTGGATTGTGGTGGATCTGGTCGCAAACCGCTTTCTGTATCAGATGGTTCGAATTATTGTGGGAACCTTGATTGAGCTGGCACAAACAGGCCGAACCACGCAACGTCGCTCCATTTGGTGGCGGGGGTCATGGCAGCCTTCACCCAACACAATCAAGCCAGCAGAAAAAATGCAACAGATTATGAACGTACAAAATCGTCAACTGGCGGGGAAAACCGCACCAGCTCGTGGATTAACGTTATTGGGCATTGATTATCCCCCACCTTTTGATTATTTTAAAACACACTGGTGTGATCTTTATACGAGAGACCTTTTGCCTCTGGTATAATTTCTATGTGTGTGTTTGCTAGATTTTCAATAATTTTTATTTAGATTTTGCTGGATTTTAAAAAGGACGCTGACCATTATGTATAAATCGTATGTCGCCAAGCCGCTAGAAATTGAGCGCGAGTGGGTCATTGTTGACGCCGCCGATCAGGTTTTAGGTCGCGTTGCCGCTCGTGTGGCCGATATTCTCCGTGGCAAACACAAGCCCGGCTACACCCCTAATGTGGATTGTGGCGATTTTGTCATCGTCATCAATGCTGATAAAATCCGTGTGACCGGCCGTAAGGCAGAACAAAAATTGTATCGTCATCACACCGGCTATCCTGGCCATCTCAAAACAACCGTTTACAAAGATCTCCACGCCAAACACCCCGATCGGGTCATTGAAAAAGCCGTTTGGGGCATGATTAAGCACAACCGCCTCAATCACCGCCTCATTCGTCACTTACATGTTTTTGCTGGCAGCGAGCATCCACATACCGCCCAGATGCCCAAATTGCTCAGTTTTGATCAATTCCCTCTGGCTAAAGCCACTGCCTAAGGTTCACTTTGAGCATTACATGCACGCTAATGCCTAACGTCTTTTCATCTCACCTTTATTTTGCAATAACCCCTTAAATTGAGGAATTTTCATGTCCAGCCCCCAAAAATACCCCCAAATTGGTTATCGTGGCACAGGTCGTCGCAAAGAAGCCATCGCCCAGGTTCGTTTGCTCCCCAATGGCAGTGGTCTGGTTCGTATCAATGGCAAAAGCATGGAAGATTACTTGGGTAACCAGCCCATGCTTCACCGTCGTGCCCTCCAGCCGTTACAACTCACTGAACTGGATCGCAAATTTACATTAGTGGTGCGCACGCGCGGTGGCGGATTAAGCGGCCAAGCCGATGCCATTCGCTTGGGTGTCGCCCGTGCCCTTCTGGAATATCAAGCAGATCTGCGGGCTACATTAAAACCCGAAGGCCTGCTCACCCGCGATCCCCGCGTTAAAGAGCGTAAAAAGTATGGTCGCAAACGTGCTCGTAAACGCTTCCAATTCTCCAAACGCTAAGCTTTCCAAAACCGCCGATTTCTTTCAAAGTCGGCGGTTTTTGTGTAAAATGCTGTTTTTATTTTTTGTTTTTTGCGCGCTAATTTTTTAATGGCAACGGTCGTAACGGTCATGATCAAACGGCAAGGTATCGCTTTGTTTTTGACATTTCTGATGCTCGTGCTTTCGACTGGATCCATTTGGGCGGAAGGCGAAAATGACCCGATGTGGCGACGCCGAACAGATGAAAAAAAAGTCGTTGCCGTGGGGCAGCGTCTTTTAAAAGAAAATAACATCCGACAATCCATTGGTTTTGGCATTCGCCGGCTGGATTCGCCAAACGCCTTTGCCAGCAGCTACGTAGGGCAAGTTGTCATCAGCAATACCATGTTGCGCTACATAGATAGCGATGATGAGTTGGCTGGCGTTCTGGCGCACGAAATTGCGCACGTGCTCAAGCACCATTCGCCAAAAGGCCTTGTTCGCCGAACCGCTGGCACCGTTTTGGTAACAGGGTTGCTCTATGGTGTTGATTTGGTTCTTTTTTTAGGGATTCCGGTTGTCTCTGCCATGTATTTGGGACATGTGGCTCGCGGTGGCTCAGGCATGGCAGACGTGATGTCTCGCAGTCAGGAATATGAGGCGGACAAAATGGGAGTCGATTTAATGACCAAGGCTCGCTACAACCCCTATGCGTTTGTCAGCCTGATGCGAAAAATCGGCGGCGATGGGGATAATATATGGCTCAGCCATCCCATGACCTCCAATCGGCTGGCTCGTGTGGAGGCGCAAATTCTCAAGCAATATCCAGACATTGACCCCCCAGCCAGTCTTCAAAACGATGTGGCAGAAACGACGCCCCATAGCGTGCAGACGATGTCTGAGATATCAGCAGCCGAGAAGAGCGAGGCGACCGCGACCAGAGATACCACCAGCCCACAGGAGCCCCCTGCAAAAGGGTCTGTCTCGGAAGTACTGGACACCATTAACCCCAGTGAAGACCCTGAACTTGCGATCCGTCAGCTCAGCGAGGTCATTGCCCGCCAGCAAAAAGAGCTCGACGCCCTCAAGCAATCCACCGCCAAAAACCCCCCTGCCATGACGGTGCCCGCCAACGCAAAAAAACCCTGAGTTGCTACGCTCTTAAACGCTAACTTGCCCCGGAAAAATGGCTGAAGCTACATATCAAGCGTTGCTTTTTCCATCGCTTTTGCAGACTGCATGGCTGAAATATTGGCCTCATAGGCTCGACTGGCGGCAATCATGTCAACCATTTCCGTAATGGTATTGACGTTCGGAAATTCAACATACCCTTTCTCATCGGCATCAGGATGACTGGGGTCGTAAATCTTACGCAACGGCGTTTCGTTGTCTTCTATAATCTGCATCACCTGAACCCCAGTACCTGCATAACTGTTTTGAGTCACGCCGGCCGTCAGCAATGTTTTACCACCAGGTAAACGACTAGCCGATTGGTTTTGAGAAGTTTCAGCGGGCATAATTGGCGAGAAGACGACACTTTTTCGGCGATAGGTGCCTTTAGAACCATCTGCCTTACGCGTTGAATTAACGTTTGCCAAATTGCTTGAAATCGTATCCAGCCGCAAGCGTTGAGCCGTCAGAGCAGAGGCGGTAATTTCATAGACATCCATCGAGGCGGTCAACTCCCTTACGTGATAGAGATTGTACTTAGCTAATATTGGTTAAAACGGTTTTCACGGAGGCTTTCAGACGGGTATTGAGTGACGCCAACGCCAAATAACGTTGTGTGTTCTTGGTAAGCATCACCAGCTCACTTTCAACATCCACCGAGTTGCCGTCATTTCGGTAACGATGATCGTTATCTTGCTCGACTTGGGGTGACACCTCCTGAATACTTGCAGCGCGGCCATTTGGGTTGATATGGCGTGGGTCGCTTACACGCAGCTCTCCTTTGGCCACATTGGCTGTTGCGTTGGGATGACGCATTTTGTTGAGGGCATAGGCCAATTGGGCTTCAAACTTGACATCCTGGCGGTGATAGTCTGGTGTTTCTGCGTTGGCCAGGTTACTGGCCAACGCTTTATGACGCATCGTTTCTCCATCCAGTGCTTTGGCAATGGCATCCCCGGTAATGGATCGAAGCAAATCCATGGCAAACACCCTTCTCTCTGCTTTATGAAGTGGTCGCATGCAATGCGCTTTAAGCATTAGGCGCCCGTTAACTCTCTCTTTGTTTTTAATTTTAGAAAAGAGCAGCAAAAACGGCCTCCATTAAATGATGGAGACCGCTTCATTTTTTTTTGAAAAACTAAAAACACTACCAGTTTACCCGATGCCACAGGTAACTAGACAAGATGGCGGCATAAACCTTGAAGCAAGGTGACTCACTGCTAGACACTAGCAAGCTGAGGTTCTACCACCCATGATTCAACCGTGCGCGACCAGCCAGAAATCAGATCGGCCTCACTAAAGAACAAGCCAAGTTCGCGCTGAGCACTTTCTGGACTGTCAGAGCCGTGCACAATATTTCGGCCAATATCCACGGAAAAATCACCGCGAATGGTGCCGGGCAAGGCATCTTTAGGATTGGTCGCACCCATCATTTGCCGAACCACGCTCACCACATTCGGGCCTTCCAGGGCAATGGCCACCACAGGCCCACTCGTGATGAAGGCCACCAGACCTTTAAAAAAAGGTTTGCCCGCATGTTCGCCATAATGCGCTTCAGCCAAGGTGCGAGGCACTTGCAAAAGCTTGAGGCCAACAATTTTAAAGCCTTTTTGCTCAAAGCGCGATAAAATCGGGCCAATCAGCCCACGCTGGACGGCATCAGGTTTAATGGCGACAAAAGTACGTTGCACGTTCGACATATTGAAAATAATCTCCATGGACAAAAAACAACCGAAAAGAAATCACCAACAGACTTCTCTTACCTAGTCCATACCAGAAAATCGAGCACACTTCAAAAGTAGTACCCCCCGCCGTATCCAACGGGCTCCCCACAAGAAGGGGGCTGAATCCTGATCAATCCCTCATCAGGGGGATACCCAAAGTCATTACAATAAGTAGAATAGGCGATATTTAGGTGAGATCTCGACTAAGTTTTTCCACCCAGCGTGATTGCGCAGCGCGTATTATCACACCCCAACCGATAGAAAGTTTGAGTGTTCTGTGACGTCTGCCGTTGCTAGCCCGCCGAAACGGCCTCATCCTCCAGAACTGCCGCAACCACTGCTGGCAGCCGTTTTTATGGATATGGCCAACGCCACCAAAAACTTACAACGTATTTTAACAGAGTATGTTGGCCAATCGGCCACGCTGACCCTTCAGCCAATAGCCGTAACATCGACTCCATTACAAGCCTATCGTCATGAAGCATTTCAGACGTATAGCTTCCCGGTGGATGACGAAAACACGCAACCTGCTGAATCCCATCTGGGCTTCTTTCATCTGGGGCTTTCGGCCACCGCTTGTGACGAACTGCTGGATCAGGCCTTGGGCAGCAAATCTGACAGCCTCCCCATGAATCGATTGAGTGCTGTGGCCACACTGACATCAGGCTCTCAATTTAGCGGATTTGAAATGGTTTGGCTCAATGCGCTGCTTTATGAGTGGGTTGAAAACGTGTTTAAAACCTGGCTTAAACCGGCTCATACTGTTTTGCATAGCCTGGGTGTATCTGAAAAAACGAACGCCCAGCCAAATCAGGACTATCTCTATCTACAGTGGCTGATGCACGTCAATGCGGCGTCAAAAAATACCACCGATGACAAAATCGGTGTGCTGATGCTAGCGTGTCCAACACCCTATTTGCTTGGCTTTTACAAAGCCAACTTTGGCCCCGATGCCACCCGATACCCATTCCCCAGAGCCGATGAGGCGACTCAACAAAAGCTCCATCAGCAGCTGGCTCAATGCCGAAGCGACACCATGCGCATTCAAATAGGGCAAAGCCGTCTGATGGTGCGCGAGCTGACCCAGCTTGAAAAAGGCGATGTGGTGGTGCTTGAAAACAGCCGAATTGATCGCCTAAAGCTATACCTCGATGAATCCGCACGCGAGCACTCCCCCCGCAACGAAACCTCCCGTGCCTTGACTGGCAATATCGCCAACCCCTCTGCTATCATTTCCTTTCCCATTATCCCCCCGCAGGAGCGTCGCATATGATTCCTCCGATGCCGCCCACTGGTGGCCAGCCGGCAGATGGACCGTCAATGCTTACATCAGCCAGCGGCATCAGCAGTGCGCAACTGATTCAACGCTTGCCGGTTGATGTTTACGCTGAATTTGAACCGCAACGTTTACCCCTTGGCTATGTCCAACAAATGAGCGAAGGCTTATTGGTGGATGTGGGACATCTGAGCCAAAACCGGGTTCGATTACACGTTGATGGCAAAACCGTCGCCCTTGGTGAGCTGGTCATTGTCGGTGATCGCTTTGGCGTCCTGATTACAGAAATCCCCCAGCCGGATAACACACCTCATCAAAGCCAATTTACAGATGAGTTAAGGCCCCTTGCCATGCCCTCTGGTAGCCCGCCGCACAGTAGTGGCACGGCTGCAAATATTATGCCGCCTGCCTCAGGAGTCTCCGCATTAAGCCAGCCAAGCTCACCTGCTAAGGTTGCCGCCACCCCTCACACATCAGAATCTGCGTCACAGGCGATAGCCGACATGCCCTCTGACGATCTGCTTATGGCCGAGGTGGATCGTCTGATTCAAGGGAATATGGGATAAACTAAATAAATGACAGCCAGCTGGATGGGACTTTTTCTGAAATTATTCGCCTATACCGGCGCGGTTGTTGTTCTGATGCTTGGGGTTTATTGGGCGTTGCGCCGTCAAATGATGGGGCAGCTGCCCACGCAAGCACTTGGACAAACGTTTCTAAAGCAAATGGGCATTACCCTGCCTGCTGTTGCGCCCTCTCCCTTAAAAGTTTTAGCCAGAACATCTCTAGAGCCTCGTAAAACACTTTACGTCATTGCCTATGATGACGGCGAGGGTGTGAGTCATCGAATTTTGGTTGCCAGCACACCAGAAGGGGTTACGCTTTTATCAACGCTTGCCTCTGGCTCAATCCATGTGTCCGGCACCGCCTCAAGCCATCAGGAGCCCGTGAATTAATGCCCACCCCCGCCATTGCTACGGCTGCAGCGTCTTCAGACTTTGCTTCGCTTGGTACGGTCCTTCAGGGGCTAGATCCGGCCTTGCAGCTGATGTTTCTGATGGCCTCCCTGAGTCTGATTCCGTTTGTATTTGTGAGTATGACGAGTTTTTTGCGCTACGTCATTGTACTCTCCATTCTGAAAACCGCTCTGGGCACCCAGCAAGTGCCGCCCTCTATGGTATTGGTGGGCATGGCCTTGATTTTAAGCCTCTATACCATGGGGCCTGTTTTTCAGGAGATGCACACGGCGGCCATGCCCATTCTGCAAAAAAATGGTAACGCGGTGTTGGTGATGGAAGCGGCCGGCAAGCCCCTCAAGCGGTTCATGATGAAACACACCCGTCAAAGCGACGTGGCGCTGTTTTTAGACTTAGGGAAACGCGCGGCCCCTAAAAATCCGGATGACATTTCCATTTGGGATGTCGCCCCTGCCTTTATGATCAGCGAATTGCGCACGGCATTTGAAATTGGCTTTGTCATTTTTATTCCCTTTATTGTGCTCGACATGGTGGTGGCCAACGTGCTTTTGGCCTTGGGGATGATGATGTTGTCGCCCACGATTATTTCTTTGCCCTTTAAAATCCTGATTTTTGTGGCGGTTGATGGCTGGCGCTTGGTCGTCAGCGGGCTAGCCGAAAGCTTTATGTAATTGAGGGAGTTTCTCACATGATCGAACTCCTGCTGGAACACCTGAAAAACGGCATTATTTTGTCGCTTATTCTTTCATTACCTCTTATTTTGGCCGCCGCTCTGATTGGTCTGGTCATCGGAATTATTCAGGCCGTCACCCAGGTGCAAGAGCAGACGATTTCTTCGGCGCCCAAAATTCTGGCTGTGTTTGCCATTTTAATTCTGGGAGGTGGGCTGATGCTCTCCATGATGAGTAATTATCTGCGTGAAAGCTTTACTATCGGCTTTGAAGAAATTCCAGACACCATAGAGGCGACCATTTTACCAAGGGATTAACGGGCAGAGGCGATGAGCGACGTTGTGCAATCGATAATGGGAATCTACACACAGTATGGCGCCATGCTGGATGGCTTTTTACTGGTATTTGCCCGTGTTCTGGGATTCATCACCACCGCCCCCATCTTGAACCGCAAGGATGTTGTCTTTTTTACCAAACTGGCATTGGCCATTTTTTTAACCATTGCCATTGTAGCTCTGCTAATGCCCAAAGGTGCCGCAGCCTTGGTCGCGATGCCAACGACATTTACTATTGGCGTTTTTTTGCTGCTCCTGGCTGTCAACGCGGTAGTAGGGCTCATGATTGGCTTTATCGCCAATTTGCTGATTGAAGTGGTGACCTCGGTTGGCGACTTAATTAACAACCAGCTGGGGCTCTCTGCAGCCATGATGTTTGACCCGGCATCCAAACGCCAAGTCATGGTACTAGAGCCCTTGTTTGGCTTTCTGGCTGTGATTTTATTTTTAGAAATTGGTGGTATGGGCTGGTTACTCAAGGCTCTCTGGCGAACGTTTGAGGTATTTCCTCTTTATGAGGTCAATCCTCGGCTGTTTGAGCGACTGGACATTGATACCATTATTAATTTGTCTGGGATGGTGATTGAAATGGCCACCTTGATTATGGCGCCCGTTTTGCTGGTCACGCTGGCCGTCGATATTATGTTGGCCATTGTCAACCGCGCCGCGCAGCAGATTCCGGTGTTTCAGCTGAGTTTTGGGCTCAAACCCGCCATTGGGATGGCGGTTTTACTGATTTCATTGCCCACGATGGTGGAAATGATCATCCATTTTTTTGAAGATCATCAGCGTTTGTTTTAAGTCCTTTATTGAGGGGCTAAAAAGGCATGGATTTGCCCAAAAATTTCCGCAAGCCGATGAGGATTCTGCATGTGCAGCACCCCCAGCAAGGCCTCAAACCCTGTTGATTGTTGCGTGGTTAGCCGCGTATTTCGACGCGCACTGGTCATGGGTAAATTGCGTCCACGGCGCACCCAATCCAACTCATACTCGCTAAGCGTTGGTGTCAAATGCACCAGAAGTTTGGCTTGAAACGCCCCGCATGCGTGTTGAATCAACCAGTGATGCACAGAACGGGCTGAAGCCTGTGGGAATCGCTCAACCGCTTGCTCTCGAAGCCACAGTTCATAGACCGCATCGCCTAACAGAGCCAGCACACGGGGATGGGGTAAGGAGGGTTGTGAGGTCATACAAAAATAGAGCAACGCGCTTTGCAACGCCACGATAAAGCATGAACGAGAGAGGGCTTTGACTGATGTGCCCTAAATCCTTCGAGAAGGGCTACTATTGGCCATTGCGACCGCATTACCATCGCCTTTGGCCTCATCCTGATGATAGGGAGGTTGCCATACTATCACAGCGGCTCATAAGTCGTCGTGCCATCCTTGTGGTCGTTGAGGACATAACCCGCTTGAAAGAATTCTTGACGAATCGCATCGGCACGCGCCCAGTTTTTACTAGCTTTAGCCTCTTGGCGCTCTTGAAGCAACGCCTGCCAAGAGGCATCCAAATTGATTGCCTTCTTGGAGACGGTTTCTTGAAAAGAGCCAAACCCCAACAAATGCCATAGACCCCATGCTTGTGAGCGGGTTTCTGGATCATTGACCCACGTATTCATCAAGGCTAACGTTTTAGGGGTATCCATATCCTGTGCCAAGACGGTCAGAGCTTCGAATGGCAAAGTTTTTGGCGGCATTACACCGTCAAATAATGTTTTGAGCTTATGAATCCGATTTTCTGCGGCCTGAAGCGCGGCATCCGTAAAATCCACCGGGCTTCGATAATGATGCTGCAGTAAAAAATATCGAATGGCGTTGGCACTGTAGCGATCAAGCACATCAAAAACGGTTTTAAAATTATTCAGGCTCTTGCTCATTTTCTCGCCGCTGACATTCACAAAGCCATTGTGCAGCCAAAGCCTCGCAAATGGCGTCCCCTTGCTACCATGCCAAGCCTGGCTTTGAGCAATTTCACAATCGTGATGCGGGAACATTAAATCCGCCCCGCCGGCGTGAATATCAATTTGAGCGCCAAACACGGCAGCATTCATGGCGCTGCATTCAATATGCCACCCTGGACGCCCCAAATGTGATGTCCACGGGGCAGGCCAAGACAAAGCATGAGCGGAGGCTTCGTCCTGCACAATTTTCCACAGGGCAAAATCAT
Organism: Vampirovibrionales bacterium; assembly: GCA_035285385.1. Lineage (GTDB taxonomy): Bacteria > Cyanobacteriota > Vampirovibrionia > Vampirovibrionales > JAJTHC01 > JAYKJM01. The sequence goes on along the minus strand of JAYKJM010000077.1, from coordinate 4,735 downwards.
GAGGGTTTTTCTTGTCGGTGTTCACCTCAATACGAGCACCGGCTTGCTTTTGCTCGAGGGATTGACGGCTCAGTGCTGGATAGGTGTCATCAAACGCCGCATTATAGGCAGCAATATCAAAATAAACATCTCCTTGCGGCGTGGCGTAGGCAAAACCTTGCGCCATCAGATGCTGGATGCCCTCAAGCATTTTAGGAATATGCTCAGTGGCATGGGGCGAGATGGTTGCAGGCAGGATATTTAAAGCCGTCATCGCCTGCTCAAAGCGTGTTTCGTAATGCTTTGCCAAATCACTGGGCGAGACACCGCGCTCTTGGGCACGATTAAGAATTTTATCATCCACGTCGGTAATGTTGCGCGCGTAGATGACTTCGTACGCCAAGGCTCGCAGAAGGCGCACCAGGACATCCCAGGTGATGTAACATCGGGCATGGCCTAAATGAGGGTCGTCATACACCGTAGGCCCACAAACATACAGAGACACTTTACCTAGTTCTCGCGGTTTAAAAGGCTCCAGCTGACGGGTCAGGGTATTATAAAATGTTGGTATAAGAGCGGCCATGTTCTCTGTCTACACAAATCCCTGCCGCATGGCCAGCACAGCAGCTTGCGTGCGGTCATCCACGCACAACTTTTGTAAAATACTGTGCACATGCGCTTTGGCTGTGGCCTTGGTCACCACCAGCTTTTCTGCAATTTCCGGGTTCGACAAGCCATCCACAATCAGCTTGAGCACTTCAAGCTCGCGGGCAGTTAACGGGCAATCTACTGGCTTAACAGGCTTTTCAGATTGAGAAACGGGGGCGTTTGACACCATAAGGGCTGCATTTGGGCTTACTGCGCCGAAGGACGCTTTCCCCTGAAACCGAGCCAACACAATGCGGGCAATGGCCGGATCCAGCCAGGAGGCACCCTCATGAACGGCTCGAATCGCAGCCATCAGGTGATCCGTTGCAATGCCTTTCATACAGTATGCATCTGCCCCTGCTGCCAAGGCAGCCAGAACATCTTGCTCGCTATCTTTGCTGGTCAGCATCAGGATGCGAACGCTTGGAAACTGTTTTTTTATGTGTTGCGTGGCCGCAATACCATCCATTTCTGGAAGCCCAATATCCATCAACACCACGTCGGGGGGATTTTCAGAGGCCATGGCGACGGCTTGGCGCCCAGTAGCGGCTTCACCGATAATCGTAAAACCACCTGCCTGCTCTAGCAAAATCCTCAGACCCATTCGTGTCATGGGATGATCTTCGACCAGAAGCAGCTGAATGGTTCCGGCAGGTGCCACGGGTGAACCCAAATCCTGAATCAATTCTGCCATGCAAGCAGTCCTCATGAGACAACCATGCCAAAATACACACAAACTATGATATGAGTAAAGTTGCACCATTGTCCATAGCGTGAAATGTAAGACCAACTGCCCCTGAACACCTCGCAATTAACACAGCAGGTTTCAACACATCGAGCCGTTGTGCTTCTTGAAAGCAGAGATTTAAAATGGGTATTCTCATCATCCTTCCCTCTGATACGGGCACCCAGAAAGCGCATGCGTTTTTAGATGCCCGGGGACTCCGTCATCAGGTCATTAAGATTCCAGAGCGATTGGGCTATAAAACGGGTGCTCATCATGGTATTTATGCCAATGACGATTACTCCATGCTACTGACCCAGGCGCGTTTAGTCGTGATGCGCGTTTTTCGAGGCTTTGAGCCCCTGCCTGAAGAACTTGCAGAGTCTCTCTGAACGCATCTCGATTATTACCAAACTTTTTTGACCAGAACGTTTATTTAAAAGGTTTTTTGACATGAGCGCCCTTCACTCTGCGATTGAACATACCTGGCTGCCCACGCTCCCTCTGTCAGACGGGTCAGACGAGGCGGCAAAAGACACGTCTCTCAGCATTCAGCAGCTTTGCCACGAGGCGATGCAATGTAGCATGGGGGGGGTTTGTGTGCGTCCAGTGCATATTCAAGAAGCCGCCCTTGCGTTGGGTCAGTCGACGGTAAGGCTTGTCAGTGTGGCTGGCTTTCCTAAGCAAAAAACACCCATCGCCAACGCAATAGCAACAGGCTGGGGGCAAGCACCGTTGGCAGAAAAACTGGCCGACGCCGAAGCCGCCATTCATTTCGGGGCGCAAGAAATCGATTGGGTTATCAACACCGCCGTCTTTGCGCAAGAATGGCAGAATGCTGCTAATCAGCCAGCAAACTGGCTTCAAACCAAAGCCGAATGGCAAACCGCACGCGCTGCCGTCTTTCCTCACCCGCTCAAGTTGATTTTGGAGACCAGCCTTTGGTCGGCAAAGCAGATTGAAAGCTTATGCCAACTGGCAAGCACCCTTGTAGCGGAGAATCCCCAAGGCAAGCTGTTCATCAAGACCTGTACGGGGTATCTGACAGATTGCACGGGCGCTACCCCTGAAGTCATTGCGCTGATTCAAGAGGCGCTGGGTGATTTTTACCCAGATTGTATTGGCATTAAAGCAAGCGGCGGCATTAAAACCCACGCCCAAGCCATGGCGCTTCTGGCTGCTGGTGCCACACGACTTGGCACCAGCAGCGGCGTTTCCTTACTCAAGGCAAACGTTGTTGAATCTTGCCTTAGCATATCTTCTGATGACAAGCGCGCGGCAACCTACTAGGCAAGCTCAAAACATCTGCTAAAATAAGGTGGAATGTGTGTTTAATCTTGCATTGTACTTTGGCTAAAAAAGCCATTGCAGTTCAGTGCTAGCAGAATGCCGTACCTTGACATAGCCCGCAGACACTGCAGGCCAAGGTCGTTCCCGTTTGATAGATGTTCTCCATGCCATTGGTGCCTATCTGTCAAACGGGGCCGATTTGGACTTGACAGGGCGACCGAGCGCTTCAAATGGCAAGCCGGGGGGCATTCCCCGTTACCAATAGCAAATTGATAGATGCCGACTCTAATGTCGTCAGCCTCGCGGCCTACAAAGCCAGCAAAGCTAATAAATCTGCTCGTCGCGCTCGTCGCGTCGAAGCGATTGCTGCTTAATCGCAGTTTAGCTTTCGCTTGACATGTAGGCTATCCAGCCTTCTGCTGGATTGGCCCCTGACCCGCGCTAATATGCCGCACGGACTCAGGCACCCTATGCATATGGCAGGCTCGTCACAACCAATCACGGCGTTTGGGTGACCCTGCCTAATAAGCACCGTGGGTCGGACGCGACCTAAAAAGCGTTAAGCGGGCGTTTCTGCCGACTCATCAGTGAGCGTTCGCCGACAACCCGATGTGGGTCTAAGCTTGTAGAAATTTGGAGATCTCCGCTTTGGACGAGGGTTCGAATCCCTCCGGCTCCACCAATTTTGTATATACTTGGCTCTAGTCAAGATCTAGGATTTTTTTCTTTTACAAACGCACGAAAAAAAAATTGAATTCGAGAATTAGAGCAGAATATCCAAAAGCAATTTCATTAACTTAACAATAGCCTTTCAAAACTTGTGGCTATCCATGATCATAAAGCGTAAATTTTGGATCCAGAAATAGCACATGGAACAAAGCCCCGTCACGTACTCCTATCATTGCTTTTTTATTTCCAAACCTGATTCGGATAGTCGTAACATCCCCTGTAAAGTGCCTTGGTAATTGTTTGCCTAATTGGTCTTTAGGGATTACTTCGCTTCCCATTCCTTTGACCCCAGCTAATTGAATCTCTACCCACGTTAATTTACTAAGACGCTCCAAACACTTAATTATTAGGGCTAACTCATTCTTGTCACATTTTTTTATCCCATATTCATCTTGATCTAGATGCTTAAAGCAGAAAACAGGGTAATCCAACTGAGGAAGCCCTGAGCTACTTTCTGAGGCTCGAATATGCTTCCCAGTTTCGAAAATTGGCTTTTTTAAACGATTGGGCATTGCACCAGTGTTTTAAAAAATTCAGCCATGCTTTGACGAGAAATTTCCCCATTAGGTGGCGTTTCCTGCCACGGTTTCTCTTCATGGGTCATATTGCGCAACTTCCAAGCGGAAAACTGCCCGTAAACTTGATAAATCTCATTCAATAGTTCTTTTTGCTCATTTGAGAATGGTGAATCGTCACTCAATTCTGGTTTTTCAATCCCTTGGGAACCATTTTCTTTAAACCGTTGATAAAGGGAGTAAACAACTGGCCCATGAGTCCACGCAACGATAGGTTCATCAAATAAAGGCTCGTCATATAAGGCCAAATGAAACCCTTGCGCGTAATAAACCAATTTTTGCAGCTTGAGGTTTGTCAAAACGTCCCCGATCTCAGGGTCGCTCAGACTGAGCAAGTAATTTGCAACATCAATGCTGCTTAGCATAAAAACGACTCCTTTAGTTTCATTGTCGCACATTGTGTCACAGGTTAAAGAGGATTTACCAGATGAATTTACAATTACCATATATGCTAAATTTTTAAATATTAATTTAATCAAAGATTTACTTGTACTTCTTTAATCTTAAGCATTCGTCTGCATAATTTTCTAACTCAGTAGCCTTGTCGACTCCCTCTGGTTTCATCATCTGTCAAAGCGTTAGTTCTTGCCGGACTTACCACGCCCCCCCTGCTGCTGGTATACCACAGCCAACACCTCGGCCACCGCAACAAACAGCTCTGGAGGCACCATGTAATTGACCTCAACGGTGTCGTACAAAGAACGCGCCAGCGGTCGGTTTTCAACCATCGGCACATGATTGGCCTTGGCCACTTCCTTGATTTTTTGGGCAAAATGGTCGACCCCCTTGG
>JAYKJM010000076.1:0-3661 GCA_035285385.1 Vampirovibrionales bacterium | reverse complement strand
CAATGTAGTCAGGGCCAGGTTGGCCTGCAAAATGATCCGCGATGCGCAGCTCAAAATAATCTAACACATGCTTAAACACCTTGGGATCGCGCAACGCCGTCGTAATATCCTTAAACAGAATCCCCGGCTTGGGATGATCTGGAATATCGCGAATCGAGGCACGCACAAGATCAAACGGAATATCATGAAGGGTTTCGGGGCGAAGAATTACTGTCATAAAACCGTCTTTCCTAAATAACGTCAAAACCAGAGTGTAATGCAAACAAAGTCGCCATGGTAAACTTAAAAACAAGAATTTTTAAAGTAAACCATCCATTACAAATACAAAGATAAGAAGCGCCCTCATGCCATCACACCCAAGGGACACTTTGACGTTTGTGCCCAACGCCCGCAAACGATTGGCCACCGCGGCCAACCTCAGACAACTCGGTTTATCTTGGCTAAGCCGCCCGCTGACGGTGACACAAGTCTCTCGCCTGCAGATTCGGCCTATTTCTGTAGCTGAAAACAACGCCATGCGTCAGATTATCGTCTCGGCGCTAGATGAATTTGGCTGCACCGGCGTTGGCTTTTCTGCCAAAGACCCTGAAATGAGCAATTTAGCGGCCGCCTACCAACAAGAAAAATGGGGCTATTGGGTGGCTGTTGAAACGCCTGACCATCAAGCGCCCCAAGTGTTGGGCGGGGTGGGGATTTATCCGCTAAAAGGGGCTGAGCGTCATTGCGGGATTGCAGAATTTCACAAGTTTTATTTGTCACCAATGGCGCGCGGTAAAGGCGTTGGCAAAAGCCTCTTTCAAGCGGCGCTCTCGGGTGCCAAAGCGATGGGCTATCATACCCTTTACCTAGAAACCCATCCGGCCATGACAGCGGCAATTGCCATGTATGAAAAGCTCGGATTCAAGCGGCTAACTGAGCGACTGGGGGATACAGGACACACAGGCTTTACGATTTTTATGGCCCTTGCGCTGTAAGAAATGTTGAAACGTCTGTGGCACCCTCCGCAAAAACGTGTTAATCGTGAAGCGTCGCCAACACACAACGGGCCATCGACAGGGTTTCTTCAATCACCTCCGGTGAATGCGCCGCTGACAAGAAGAACGCCTCAAACTGCGAAGGTGGTAAATAGGCCCCAGACTGAAGCAGCCCGTGGAAAAACCTTGCAAAACGCTTGGTGTCACTTTTTAGCGCATCTGTATAATTTTCTACACAATTGCCCGTAAAAAACAGACCCGCCATGGCACCCAAGCTAGTGCCAGAGGCGGCAATGCCCGCCTCACAACAAGCCAACGTCAGACCATGGAGTAATTGAGCCGATGCCTGCTCGGCACGCTCAAATACGCCCGGCTGAGATAACGCCTCCAAAGTCGCCAAACCCGCCGCCATCGCCACCGGATTGCCTGACAGCGTGCCCGCCTGGTACATGGGGCCTTCCGGAGAGACCCACTTCATTACAGCATGAGTGGCACCATATGCGCCAACAGGCAGCCCACCGCCAATAATTTTACCAAGCACGGTAATGTCAGGAGTCACACCAAATCGTGCGGTTGCACCGCCCAAAGCAACCCGAAAGCCCGTCATGACCTCATCAAACACCAGAAGGGCACCAAACTTATCGCAGAAGGCGCGCAATCCTTGCAAAAAGCCAGGCTTTGGTAAAACACAGCCCATATTACCAGCAACAGGCTCAATCAAAACGCCTGCAATCTCATCTGGATAACGCTCAAAAAGCGCGCCAACGGCTTCCAAATCGTTAAACGGCGCTAATAAGGTTCCAGCCACGGTACTGGGCGGCACCCCCGCACTATTGGGCATACCCAACGTGGTAGCACCTGATCCGGCCTTCAACAGCAGGGCATCCACATGGCCGTGATAGCAGCCTTCAAATTTAATGAGCTTTTCACGGCCTGTCACCGCCCGAGCCAACCGAATAGCACTCAATGCGGCTTCTGTCCCTGAATTAACAAAACGGATCCGCTCCAGGTGCGGCATCAAGGTCATGACTTTTTCTGCCAACTGGTTCTCAAGTGCGTTGGGCGTACCAAAACTCAGGCCTTTAGCGGCCGTTTCTTGAACGGCACGCACCACTGCCGGATGCGCATGCCCCAAAATCGCGGGCCCCCAGCTGCCAACATAATCGATATAACGATTCCCATCGACATCCCACAAATAAGGTCCCTCTGCACGTTGCATCACTACAGGCGAACCTCCAACGCCTCCAAACGCCCGCACAGGGCTATTAACACCGCCTGGAAACAATCGCATCGCCTGCGTCATCAACGACTCAGAGAGCTCAAAAATTCTGGGCGACGATGATGTGATGGAAGACGCCATATGAAAAACCTCAGTATCCAGAAAGCCACGCTTGGCAAAAGGGTCGTCAAAAAAACCTGCCATGTTTATATTATCTGAGTTGGATGCAATAAAAAACCGACCCTTTTTCTCTGGAGGCCGATGCGTCAAGGAGACATCCAAAAAGGAACATCCAGAACGTGGCTCGTGGGTCGGTGAAAGATAGCTTGATATGGCACTAGCATACACTTGTTGAGAATAATTATCAATAAGAAAGATCGCCTCGCGATCACCTTGCCCACTCTCCTTAAATGCTTCTTAAAATTGTGATACAGCCTTGAGTGCTTAGGCTATAATAATGGCTATATGATAGTATGGAGCTTTTGAAATGAGTGCACGCGGTTTTTGGACAGGTCTGTTACTTGGTGTCATTGGCGGATTGATGTTTGCCCCTGCAGATGGCAAAGCCTTTCGCGCATCTCTAAAAAAGGCTGCCAAAGCCATGAAAAACGATCTCGACAACCCCTACGGCAAAACCCGCGGCCTTTTGGATAAAGCCCGATTTCGTGTTGAAAGCCAGATTGATGAATACCGTCACGAGCGCCAGGCTCGCCACACGGCTCTCGCCAAATCCAGAGAAAGCGGCTCCAATAGCGATGAGGCCTTTACCGAATGAGCCTTATGAGCCCTGACCTTCAACTCTCCATGTTGATTCTGGTAGCCTGGATCGTGCTTATTCCGGTGGGGGTGTTGCTCTGTATTTTGCTGTTTCGGCTCATTGCCCTGTTGGACACTCTCCATTTGCTGGTTGATGCCATCCGTATGGAGATTACCCCGCTACTAAATTCACTGCAAGAGACGGCAAGCCATGTGGAAGCGCTCACGCAAAAAGCACAACATAGCCTAGAAAGTGTTGAGCGCGGCGCTAAAGCAGTGCCGCCGCTTGTGAGCAAAGGGTTTCAAGCATTAGGACAACGCTTAATGACAACCGGCGAGCATATGCAGGCAGTCACCTCGCCATGGCTTAAAACCCGTGGGCGTGCCCTTGTCAATAGCCTGTGGGCACTGACCCCTTGGGGGTAAGTGGGTATGGCGCGTTGACGAAAGCACCCTGCCCATAGCCAGCGCGGCTAGCCAGCTTTGCACTGGCTACTTTGAGAGATCGCAACCCACCCAACGTAACAAAAGCGTTACAATGGAGCACCAAAGTGTTATCAAAATCTTAAAGATTGTTTTTATGCTTTTAGAAATATTTATTCCGCATTTTAGCAATGGTTTGGATTGGATTTTATAACGCGTCTTGTGTGTAAGGGTACTTAATGGGGTCTAATGTGGCTCCGAAGCCTTTGCGCATGCATGTGGGGTCGTC
>JAYKJM010000075.1:0-11116 GCA_035285385.1 Vampirovibrionales bacterium | reverse complement strand
CCGGGGATTCTGTTTAAGGATATTACGACGGCGTTGCGCGATCCCAAGGTGTTTAAGCATGTGTTAGATTATTTTGAGCTGCGCATCGCGGATCATTTTGCAGGCCAACCTGGCCCTGACTACATTGTGGGTATAGAATCGCGCGGGTTTATTCTGGGTGCTCCCATCGCGGATCGTCTGGGGGCGGGGTTTATTCCGGTGCGAAAAAAGGGCAAGCTGCCAGGAGCCGTGGAACGCCTTGAATACGAGCTGGAATACGGCACAGATTGCGTGGAAATCCACCGAGAGGCCATTGAGCACGGTGCGCGCGTGTTGATTATTGATGACTTGCTTGCCACAGGCGGAACTTCCAATGCGGCGGCGCAGTTAATTACCCAGGTGGGTGGCCAATTAATGGGCATGTTGTTTTTTATTGAGCTGGCTTTTTTGAAGGGCCGTGAAAAATTACCCCCCATGCCCATGACGGATGCCATGATCGTGTTTTAAGAGACAATCGCGGACGGGCTTCTTGCGAAGGCGGCAGAACCGTCGGCGCGGGCGTGGTTGATAGCATTATTGCCTAAGCCCTGAGCGCTTTAAACAAATAGTGAAAGAGCCAGAAGTGACTTCTGGCTCTTTTTAAAAGGTGTGACGACTTCAGGCATCAAGCATTAGGAAACGTCAAAACCAATGTCCTCAACAGTAGCGGAACCCGAACTATTTGCTGAAGAAGCCGCAACAGTAACAGGACGCTCAGGTTTAAACAGCGCGAGTAATGGGTTTTTACGACTTTCAGTAAACTCTTTTGATTCGCATGGTACAGCCTTCCCTGCTATATTTTTCAGAATTTTGGTTGCCGGGAGCTCTGATCGTGACATGCCATCACCGGGTCTTTCTGATAAAACATATGCGGAATACTCGCCTAAGGCTTGATCGGGTCCTGAATTAGGGGTAAATAAAAACTCCAGAGTTGGACTGTAGTGAGGTTTGGCTCTCACTGTCAACGTTGAATCTTTTGGCAATGCGTTCTCTGCAATTCTTTGAATTCTTTTAAGAAAACCAAGCAGGTCATATTGTTCTTTTTGCGATAAAGCCATGTTGCCATGTAGTGATGAAAGGTCTCCCTCTAGGCGAAATTCACCACCTCTTTTTTCCGGGGGGGGGGGGAGGTTAATTTGCTTAAAAGACGATTTCGATATTTAGTAGGAGCAGTATTGGAAGGAATTGAAGTCATAAAATAACCCTTTCGATTGATAACCAGAACATCCTATGCTCACTAAACGGCTCTCAATATCGCCTGGTGACAGCGGCTGGGCAAAATCTTACAATTTGTTACATTTTGCAATACTAGCGAGGCGTCAACGCCTGCTGGCACCCCATTAACGCCTGCTGGCAGCTTGTCAATGCGCGGCGCAAGCTGGCTGCCATCATGGCCACATCCATGCCCAGCACAGGCAAGGTAACCCCTGAGGCAAGCAACGCTTGCAGGCTCTCGGCATCCGGGCAATACAGCGCCAAAGGCTTTTGAGCCGCTTTACAGAGCGCAGACACTTCTGCCACGGCCGCCAACACCTTGGCATGTTTGGGCTGTCCCAACACGCCCAAGCTCGCAGAGAGATCCAAGGGACCCAAAATCAGGCCATCAATGCCCTCGGTGTTTAAAATGGCGTCGGCGTTGCGCACGCCGTCGACGCTTTCAATTTGTGCCAAAATCACGGTTTTGTCATTGGCATTGGCCAAATACGCCTCTTGGCTCAGGCCGTAATGGGCGGCGCGCAAGGGTCCGGCGCTGCGCTTTCCCCGTGGTGGGTACTTGCATAAAGCGACCAGCGTTTGCGCTTGCTCTGGGGTGTCTACCATGGGGCAAATAATGCCTTCAGCGCCTGCATCCAGGGCTTTTTTTATCCAGATGGCATCTAAATCTGGAATTCGCACCAACGGCGCGCACGGTGCCTGGCACGCGTTCAGCGCATGAATTAGCCAGTCGCCCTGGGGCATGGTGTGTTCCAAATCGAGCCACAGCCAGTCATAGCCAAGCGTTGAGGCCTGGGTAATGCTCTCGGTTGAGCTGAGCTGGACAATCAGACCAAACAGTGTCTCCAGATTGATTAGCCGTTGACGAAAGGCAGGTAATGGTTGAGATGCGTGCATACGAAACCCTCAAAAAGTAAAATTACGTGTTGGTAAACCACTTGCACAAGCACCGAACGACGTCTAAGCTGATGTCTAAGGCCAGTGAGCACACATTGGTCTCGTTTATTTGATGGAATTGAGTAAAACCGGCTACTCAGATGACACCGTATCAGGCATAATTGTGCATTAAGTGTTATAGTACATCAGTTATTCGTCCTGCTGCTGACACGTTGATTGTGTTGTATACCATCGAACTGATTAGGAAGCCAATCTAATGAGCAATAAACTCTTCATCACCAATATCAGCTGGAGTACCTCCGAAGAAGAACTGCGGAGCCTGTTTGAATCGGTCGGCACGGTTGACTCCATTAAAGTGCCTTTTAATCCGCAAACGGGTCGCAACAAGGGATATGCCTTCGTGGTCATGGGCAGTGATGAAGAAGCACAAACCGCCATTACTCAATTTAGCGGCTACAATTTAAGTGGGCGCGAACTCACCATCACGTTTCAGGATGAATCCCGTCGGGTGGCGGCAGAGCCCGTCAAAACCAACAAGCTGTTTGTCCGCAACCTAAGTGCCTCCGTCAGCGGTGATGAGCTCTACAACCTGTTTAGCCAAGCCGGTCAGGTAAGCTCCCTGCAGGTGCCCGTGGATCGCGAAAGCGGCCAGCATCGGGGCTTTGCGTTTGTAGAAATGGGCACCGAAGATGAAGCCGAAAAAGTGATCGCTCAGTTTAATGAAACCACCGTCGGCGATGCGCCCATTCAAATTGTCTATCAAGACCCTCGTCGCCTGAAAGCCCGTCAAGATGGCGCCTCTGGTGGCGGTCGTTTTTCAAGCCCGCGTGGTGCTAATACCAATTGGAATGCCTCACCGCGTGGCGGCCATCCGGCCTATCACTAGAGCCTGTCTTGATATTGTTTGAATGACAGTCAAAGGGTGTATCGGGCACTCTTGCCCTGTCCCGAAATCAATCTGGCGGCTCGGGCTTGCTTTATCGTGAGCGCGGCATGGGCACTGTGGGCGCCCGAAGCGGCGAAAAAGCGCTTTTCAAAATCCTGAAATTCGCTATAATCAAGGACTGGTAGTCAAATTTCTGTCGGCTGATGGGTTGTGAGCACAATGAGCAATCATGAAACATCCTCCCTTTCAACAAGGGATGATGAGCCAAAATCAAGCACCACTCAGGCGAGGCTTTCAGAGGCTATGGCGCCAAAACCACTGATTGCCGTCGTTGGTGCAACAGGCTATGTGGGTGGCCGGCTGGTGCCCCTGCTATTGTCGGCGGGTTATCGTGTCAGAGCCATTGGGCGCTCGCGTATCAAGCTTCAGAGCCGTCCTTGGAGCACATCTCCATTGATTGAACTGACGCAAGCGGACGTCTTGAATAAAAAAGCCTTTGAAAACGCCCTTCAAGGCTGTGATATTGCCTACTATCTGGTTCATTCGATGAGCCCTGAAACCCATGATTTTGAAAGCACGGATCGTCAGGCTGCAGAAAATTTTAGAGACGCCGCAGAAAAAGCAGGCCTGCAGCGGATTATTTACTTGGGAGGCCTGGGTGAAGACTCTCCAGTGCTCAGCAAACACCTGCGCTCTCGTGCCGAGGTGGGCAAAGTCCTCCAGGACAGTTTTATTCCGGTAACCGTGCTTCGAGCGGCGATGATTATTGGCTCTGGCAGTGCGTCGTTTGAAATTTTGCGCTATTTGGTCGATCGATTGCCCGTGATGATTACCCCCCGCTGGGTGCGTGTGGCATGCCAACCCATTGCCATTCGCAATGTCCTGGGCTATCTCATCGGCTGTTTGGAATGTCCAGAAACAACGGGTCAGGTGTTTGATATTGGCGGCTCGGACATCCTGACGTATCGTCAATTGATGGATATTTATGCAGAAGAGGCTCATTTAGCCAAGCGCTGGATTATTTCGATCCCGGTCTTCACGCCCCATCTCAGTGCCCTCTGGATTCATCTGATAACGCCTATCTGTTCATCATTAGCGATTCCCTTGACAGAAGGTCTTAAAACGCCCGTCATTTGTCAAAATAATCGTATTCGCGATCTCATTCCACAAGATCTGATCAGTTGCCGCAAAGCCATTCGTCTGGCGCTCGATTGTCTGCGCACCGGCAAGATAGAAACCCACTGGAGCGATGCGGGCAAGCTGCCCTCACCCGAAGAAGTCTACCCTGGGGATCCCAAATGGTCGGGGGGGCTGGTCTTTACAGATCGCAAAAAGCTGTGCATTGCCGCCACCCCGGAGGCCATTTGGCCGACAGTGATTCGCTTGGGAGGCAATACCGGTTATTATTATGGCAACTGGCTCTGGCGGTTGCGCAGCGTGCTGGATATTCTTTTTGGGGGGTGTGGGTTGCGGCGTGGACGACGTCATCCCACAGAGCTTCGCATTGGGGATGCGCTGGACTTTTGGCGGGTGCTGGATGTCCGACAGGAGACAAATCAGTGTCGGCTTCACCTGATAGCCGAAATGAAATTACCTGGCAAAGCCCTTTTAACCTTTGATATTGTGACCCTACCGCCCGAAAAAGTCCCTTCTCCTTTTAGGCAAAAGGCTAAAACCCATCCCGTGAGTCAAATTACACAAACGGCCACCTTTGTCCCCAAGGGCCTGCCGGGGATCTTCTATTGGTATCTGGTGATGCCCTTGCATTACTTTGTGTTTACCGGCATGCTGCGCGGCATCGCCGTGGCGGGGGGCTTTGAAGAATCTGCATGTCCCGTGCCAACATCAGAAAAGCCCTCCATCCCCCAGAGTACCCCTTTAACGGCAGACAATAGCGTTGCATCCAAGCCCATAACCCCATTACAATGACGCCATGGCCATTAAACGTGTCGCGGTCACCGGTGCCAATGGCATGCTGGGTCGTGAGTTGTGTGATTATCTCTCCCTCAAGGGGGTTGACGTCTTACGCCTAAGCCGAGAGCACTGTGACCTTTTGGCCACAGGAGACACCCTTTTGCGAGCCTTTGAGGGCTTTGAACCACAAGTCATTCTCCATGCTGCCGCCATGACGAATGTGGATGCCGCAGAGACACAACCGGAGCTGGCCATGGCCATCAACAAGGATGGCACCCAGAAGCTAATTGACGTGGCCAAGGCGTTTGATTGTGTTTTGGCTTATATCAGCACAGATTATGTCTTCGACGGTGAGCAGCAAATCCCCTACACCATCGATCAGCGCCCAAAGCCCATCAACGCCTATGGCCTGAGCAAATATTACGGCGAGCTTTTGGTGCAAGAGCAGCTGGATATGGCCTATATCATCCGAACCAGCTGGTTGTTTGGTCGGCATCGACGTAATTTTGTGGATATTGTCATCAGCCACCTCAAAACAGGGCAACCCATGCCCGTTGTGAGCGATCAAGTGGGCTCACCCTCCTGGACAGGCAGTGTGGTGGCACAAATTGAGCAGATTATTCAATCGGGGCGCTATGGCATTTATCATGCCGTGTCGGAGGGGATGGCTAGCCGACTTGAACAAGCCCAGACTATTGCACGAGCGCTGCAACTGTCTGAGGACGTCTTAACCCCCATCAGCCGGGTGGCGCTGAACTCTAAAACCCCGCGCCCGCGGTTTACCGCACTGAATCCGGCGCCATTGGCAGCACCCCATTGGCAAACGAGCCTAGAGGCCTACTTAACACAAGCCCATCGATAGGCTTTTGAGTATCAATTTTAGAGAATCATAGGTTTAAAGGGATTGTAGGACTTTTAGATCAAGGTCAACCCGTAGCGGCGATTTAGACCTCTCTCCAAAACATCCACATATTTTGAGCATTTGGCCTGAGTTTTTTGCCTTCATATTTGCAAGTCAGCTCTGAAAAACACCTCAAAACCTTTTAAAATGGCTTCGCTAAATAGAGTCAGAAGGACGCTTCTCAAAACGGGCTGGTGCCAATTAACAAACGTTGTTTAAGTCGTTGTTTAAGTTTTGTAAAGCCTCGTGCGTGTCCGTCTCGTTTGGGTGAGCCCTCAATGCTTGCGCGGTCAGAGATTGATCACAAGTCATCAAGTCAGCAGGGGTCCCCGCAAACACGAGCTCACCACCCGCACCACCGGCTCCTGGGCCTAAATCGATAATCCAGTCGGCATGGCGCATGACATCCAGATTATGCTCAATCATGACCACCGTATTGCCCGCATCCACCAACCGATGCGTGATGTGCAAGAGTTTTTCCAAATCGTGCCAGTGGAGACCGGTAGTGGGCTCATCCATAATATACAGTGTCTTGCCCGTGTGCTTTTTAACCAGCTCAGCCGCCAGCTTAACGCGCTGCGCCTCTCCGCCCGAAAGCGTCGTCGCCGACTGGCCAAGCGTTAAATAGCCCAAGCCCACATCAACCAACACCTGAAGCATGTGCCGAAGTGTCGGCTGCAAGGCAAACAGACTAAGGGCTTCTTCAATCGGCATCTCTAACACCTGAGCGATGGTCTTGCCCTGATAACGCACGCGCAGGGTCTCGGCATTAAAGCGTTTGCCTCGACACTCGGCACACTCTGTATAAGCATCCGGCAGAAAGGTCATTTCAAGCGTCAGGCGACCCGATCCTTTGCAAGCCTCACAGCGGCCACCTTTTGTATTAAAACTAAAACGACCGGCCGTAAAGCCAAACATTTTGGCGTCTTCCGTGGCCGCAAACACCTTGCGCAAATGATCCATTAATCCCACATACGTTGCAGGATTACTGCGTGGGGTGCGACCAATGGGCGACTGATCCACCTCAATTAGACGATCGATTTGCCCGAGTCCAACAATGCGATCAAATCCCTCCGGCTTTGCGCCCTGCAGCGGCACGGCTGGCATTTTAGCCGACCTTGGTTGAGCGGCCAAATGGTAGGCCACGGCTTTGCAGAGTACATCCAACACCAGCGAACTTTTGCCCGCCCCGCTCAATCCCGTCACCACGGTCAGACAGCCCAAAGGAATCTCCACCGCCAATGTTTTGAGATTGTGCTTGGTCACACCTTGCAGGCTCAACACCCCAGAGGGCACTCTGACCGCTTGAGGCGGGGTCAACTGTCGACGATGCGACAAATAATCGAGCGTTAATGAGGACGCAGCGCTTTGAAGCAATGTGTCCGGCAAGCCTTGTGCAACAATTTGTCCACCACGACTGCCCGCACCCGGGCCAATATCCACCAGCCAGTCGGCCGCCAGAATGGTGTCGGCGTCATGCTCTACCACAATAACCGTATTGCCCTCATCTCGAAGCGATTTAAGCGTATTTATCAATTGGCGTGTGTTTGCAGGATGCAGGCCAATGCTGGGCTCATCCAGCACGTACAACACCCCACAAAGCTCAGAGCCAATTTGCGTGGCAAGCCGAATCCGCTGTGCCTCACCGCCTGAAAGCGTCATCATGGGTCGATCCAATGAGAGATACCCAACACCCACCTGTTGCAGCATCCTTAAGCGTTTTAACATGCAAGACAAAGCTTGTCCTGCAATCAGCTTTTGACGCTCGTTGAGCTGAGGGGGCAACGCTTCTAGCCATGGCAGCAGATCCGTAATACTTTTTTCACACAAGCGATGCAGCGGCAAGCCGCCCAGTGTAACACTGCGGCTAAGGGGTTTGAGCCGAGCACCCTGACAATCGGCACAAATGACCTGCCGCATAAATCCGCCCACATAGCGTTGAACGCTTGCACTCCCCTGGGCATAACGACGAAGCAGCATGGGCTTGACCCCATCAAAGCCGGAGACCAGCCCAAACAGATCCTCCTCCAGAAACAGACCCTCTACAGCCTCGTCTAAATCCTGACGAGGAGAAGGTTTTGGAGGCGGCTGGATCGATTCTGACTCGATGGCGGCAAGGGAAGTCCCATTTAGAATAAAGGCGCGATGCGCTTCTGGCAGGTCTTGCCAGGGTGTTTTTTCAGAAATCTGATGCGCCTTACAGAGCTGCTTGATAAATCGATCATAATAGCGACCCATGGCGTGTTTAAGCGGCGCGATAGCGCCTTCTTGCAAACTCATGGAAGGCTCAGCAATCAGCGCATCATCATAAAGGGTATTCTGAAAGCCCAAACCGTCACACGTTGTACAGGCACCATAGCGGCTATTAAAACTGAAAAGGCGCGGCGCCATCTCATCAAAGCCAATATCACAGGTGGGGCAGGCCATATGACGAGAGTAAAACGTTTCAGACTTCAAAGGCTCGCCATTGGGTACTTTGGAGTCGCCTTGACTACTGGTGAGCGCGTCAAGATTTTGAACAATGACATACCCACCTGACTTACGGATAGAGGTTTGAATTGCCGTCATCAGCCGAGTTTTGCACGCTTCAGAATACTTTAACAAAATGCGATCAATCACCACATCAATCGTGTGGCGATGCGTTTTACTCAGCGTGGGCAGCGGCGCATCCGGATCATCCAAAAGCACCGTTTCACCATCAATGCGTGCACGAATATAGCCTTCTTTTTGAAGCTGTTGAAACAGCGTCGTATAATTGCCTTTTCGGCCTCGAACCACCGGCGCTAAAATCTGCAATCGGCTACCCTCGGGCATACTCACCACAGATGCGAGAATATCACTGGCCGATTGCGAGCCAATTGGCTGAGCACAAACGGGGCAAAACGCTTCTCCTATTCGCGCGTAGAGCACGCGCAAATAATCAACAATCTCTGTGACCGTCCCCACCGTAGATCGGGGGCTTGTGGCCGTGGTTTTCTGATCAATGGCAATGGCAGGGGAAAGTCCTTCAATCAGAGTGACATTGGGCTTGTGGAACTGGCCAATAAATTGCCGGGCATAAGTATTCAGACTTTCAACATAGCGGCGCTGGCCCTCCGCAAACAGGGTGTCAAAGGCAAGCGTCGACTTGCCAGAGCCTGAGACGCCTGAAAATACTATCAGCCGATTACGTGGCAAGGAGAGGGAAACATTCTGAAGATTATGATCTCGGCCGCCCACCAGACGAATGACATCTTGCCCGAAATGTTCAAAGGGGTCATCGCCAACCCCGGCTTGAGACTCAGGCTCAGGCAATATCGGGGTTTTGAAATCAGCATTTGAAGAAGGCAGACGCAACGACATGGCTCCATTTAAGCACCGACACGGTAAGAACTGACAAAATCATTTTAATGGGTTCTGGGCTGATGCCTCCTGAGTTTGATGCGAGCTCACGATAAAAAAAGAGAGGGTTCTTAATGTTTATAGACATTTCCAAGAGAATGTCTTGATTCCCCTGTGTGTTTTGTCTAAATTTAGCCAAATCCAGTGTGTGATTTTACGTACCATCCATAATGCATCTTGCGTCAGGATTATTGTATTTTAGTTGCTATATTTTAGTTTTTATATTTGAGCTAGTCTCACGTTAACGTAGTAAAAAGTTTTTTATTTTACATTTCCTCTTCGCTATTGTTCCCTTAAAGAAAGCATCGTTTTACTTATGGCTCGTCTGGTTGGCATCGACCTCCCCCGTGATAAACGCATTGAATATGCCCTGCCATACATTTATGGCATTGGCCTGAGTGCTGCCCGCAAAATTCTGGAAGTCACCAAAATTGACATCAATACCCGCGTCAGGGATTTAACCGAGCAGCAGATTGCGGCCTTGCGCGACGAAATTGAAACCAATTATCAAGTTGAAGGTCAACTGCGCACCATTGAACGCACCAACATCAAGCGGCTCATCGATATCGGCTGTTATCGTGGTCGGCGCCACCGCGCCGGACTCCCCGTTCGGGGTCAGCGCACGCATACAAATGCCCGTACACGCCGTGGCAAGCGTAAGTCTGCCGTTAAAGTGAATCGAAAATAGTTTTTACAGCACCCTCTTGAATAAACTGCCTGGAGTTTTTGAATTATATGGCTAAGCCTCGTTCCGCCGCATCTGGCAAGAAAAAAGTCAAAAAAAACGTGCCCTATGGCATTTTGCACGTCAATAGCAACTTTAACAATACGCTGGTCACGGCGACTGACAGCAAAGGCAACGTGATTGCCTGGTCGAGCTCCGGGACAGAAGGCTTCAAAGGGGTTCGCAAGGGCACGCCGTTTGCCGCACAATCTGCCGCAGAATCTGTGGCTCGACGCGCTAAAGAGCAAGGCATGCGCTCCATGATCGTGTTGGTCAAAGGGCCAGGCGGCGGCCGCGAAACAGCCATCCGCGCCATGCAATCAGCCGGCATTGAAGTCACCCTCATCAAAGACATGACCCCGATTCCTCACAACGGCTGCCGTCCTAAAAAACGCCGTCGTGTGTAACAGAGGGGCGACGTAGCGTTAACGTCTTGGCAACTACCTAGCCACTGCGGTTGCTCTGACGATTATCACTGAAGTAACCCCCACCACCCCGCTGAATTCTATTATTTAATTCCCACCTTCTTACATTTCTATTTATACGGAGAATCTCCCCTTGGCTCGCTATCGTGACTCTAAATGCAAATTGTGCCGCAATGAAGGAGCAAAATTGTTCCTGAAAGGTGAGCGCTGCTATACCCCAAAATGTGCCTTTGATCGGCGCCCCTACCGCACAGGGCCGCATGCCCAGACCCGCAAAAAACTCTCCGAGTATGCGGTTCAGTTGCGAGAAAAACAAAAAGTCCGCCGCATCTACGGGGTGCTTGAGCGTCAGTTCTTCAACACATTTACGGCCGCCGCGCGCCAGCAAGGTGTTACCGGCACGTTGCTCTTCCAGCGTCTTGAAACCCGCCTGGATAACGTTGTCTACCGCTCAGGCTTAGCGCTTTCTCGCTCTCATGCTCGCCAGATGGTGATGCATGGCCATATTTTGGTCAACGGCAAACGTTTGAATATTCCATCTGCTCGAGTGGCTATCAACGATGTCATTACCGTACGGGCTCGTTCGCAGGCCGCATTGAAGGGAATGCATGCTCTCAGAAGCAACATCGGTGTCATCCCTGCTTGGATGGAAGCCGACCTAGAGAAGCTGATGGTGAAAATCTTGCTCTTGCCCGAGCGTCAAGACGTGGATGCCACCCTCAAAGAACAGCTCATCATTGAATACTATTCACGTT
>JAYKJM010000074.1:0-6561 GCA_035285385.1 Vampirovibrionales bacterium | reverse complement strand
ACCACCGGTGGGCTTGAATCAAGACTCACCACAATGAGATCCAGTCCTTTTTCCTGCGCCAACGCTTCGGCTTCTGCGCGTGAAATAATGCGCGCTTCCCCTTCATCAATCAGCCGGACTTCCGTAGCGCGAATGCGATCGGTAAGCACCATGGGGCCTTTGGTATCAAACTTGCTGGGGGGAGGGTAGGAGCCACGGCGGCCGCCACCAGATGAAGAAGAGCGCGGTTGGGGCATAAGGGTTGGAACAATAACCTCAATCAATCACAGTGATATCGATGTCAATTTTAAAAATCTGCCGAAGAAGGGACTCGAACCCCCACGACCTTGCGATCACATGACCCTGAATCATGCGTGTCTACCAATTTCACCACTTCGGCACGCGGAACGTTAACTTTTTATGATGGGCTGACTTCTACTTATACCGTCAGTTGCACCAGAGATCAATTGTTTGGGCGGATAATTCTTCAGGCACATTACGGTTGGCAATCGGCACGAAACAGTGCCGTGGGGGACTCATGCTTGATAACCCATTGGGGTAAAACGGTTTGTTTGCCGCGCGAAATGGCTAAATCTCCCGCTTCAACCGTTTTGGTAATAACCGATCCGGCGGCAACACAGCTGTTGCGACCCACCGCAACCGGCGCAATCAAGACACTGTTGCAGCCAACCTTGGCGCCATCTTCAATATGCGTGAGGTGTTTGACATCGCGTACGGGGTCATAATTGGCGGTAATGCTGCCAGCACCCATGTTCACGCGATCGCCAATGTGGGCGTCTCCAAGATAGCTTAGATGTGCGGCGGCAGAGGCATTGCCCATTTGAACGTTTTTGAGCTCAACAAAATTACCAACGCGAGTGTCCATTCCGACTGCGCTGCCGCCTCGAATGTGGGCATAGGGGCCAATGTAGGCGCCTTTTGCAATGACACTGTCTGACACCACGCTATGGCTGATGCGCACGTTGTCTTCTATGCGGACAGGCCCAATAAGCTGCGTATTGGGGCCAAGTTCACAACCTGAGCCTACCGTAACCTCACCCTCCAGTACACACCCCGGGTAAATCACCGTATCGGCACCAATACGTACTTCTGGGGCAATGAGGGTTTGAGCGGTAGACAAAATGGTGACCCCTGCCTGCATGAGCGCTTGGATTTGACGGTGACTGAGCGCATGCACCGCTTCTGCAATGTGGGCCCGGGTGTTAATGCCAATCATTTCGGTGGCATCTGTGAGCCATTGACAGGCAACACGATGGCCGTGCGTCAGGGCAATGCCTACTAAATCTGTCAAATAATACTCGCCTTGCCCGGTTGCGGCACTCAGCGTGCTGAGCATGGGGGTGCAAACAGGCCAATGGAGGGCATAAACGCCAGTGTTAACATATTGAATTTTTTTCTGAGACTCGCCCGCATCCGATTCTTCGATAATGGCTTGCAGCTGGCCGGAGGGCTCTGATGGATTCAGGATGAGTCGGCCATAGCCTGTGGGATTTTCAACTGTGGCCCCCAGAAGGGTAAGGTGGGCGTCTTGGGTGGTATGGTGATGAACCAGAGAAAGCAAGGTTTCAGAGCGCAAGAGTGGCACATCGCCCGCTAGCACCAACACGGTGGGTCGCAAATCGGGTATTTGATCGCGCACTTGGCGAACCGCATCGCCAGTGCCACGCTGGGGAGATTGAAGCACCGTCTGAATGTTCATGTGCGTCCACCGAGGCTGCAAATGGTTGATTTCAGATTCAATTTTCTCGCTCTGATGACCAATAACGACTATTGCTCGTCTACAGCCCGCTTCAGAGAGGGTCTTTAACACTCGCCCCAAGGCTGAAATGCCCAAAATAGGATGCAGCACCTTGGGCGTTTCCCCTTTAAAGCGCGTGCCCTTGCCCGCCGCCAGCACAATGGCATCAAAAGGGATCTCAAGCTTAGAGGCGGAAACAGGTTGCATCATAGAAAATCCAAGCCAATATCAATATTAGGGCACCCAAACGTCAGTTGACTGGTCGAAATCACATCAACGCCAGGCAACGCATAATCTCGAATCGTATCAAGCGTGATGCCTCCTGACACTTCAACCACCGCACGGTGATCAATCACCTCCACAGCCTGTTGAATGTGCACAGGAGTAAAATTATCCAGCAAAATCACATCAATCAAGGATGCTGTCGATGGCGAGCCCATCAGATCACTCAACTGCGAAAGGTTATCCACTTCGACGCATAATCGGGCGGTATGCGGCAAAAACCGTCGCAGAGCCAAAAGGCCATCGTGGGCAGAAATATGCTGCGATTTTAACAATGCCCAGTGATTATCTTTAACCAGTGCTGCCTCTGACAGGCTGCCGCGATGCAGGCACCCCCCCCCATCGAGAACGGCTTGCCGCTGCAGCTTGCGCAAACCTGGAATTGTTTTTCGGGTATGGGCAATGACGGTTTGGGTTGTGGCTAAGGCCTCTGCAAAACGACGGGTATGGGTTGCCGTTGCAGAAGCTATCTGGAGCGTATTGAGAATCAAGCGCTCTATGGCCAAAACACTTTGAAAAGAGCCCGTGAGGCTCGCCATTTTCTCGTTTGCTCTTACCTTGTCTGCTGGTTGAGCATGCCAGCAAATAGAGACCCCTTCTTGGGTTTTTTGAGTGAAGCTTTTTAATAATGCCTCAACCACGGCGTGGCCACTGGCGACACAATCCACTCGAGCAACAATAACGGCTTCAACAATAGCTTTTACCGGCTTATTTGAGCCGGTGTCGATGGCCGAACATGCGTGCAAAAGCCCACGCGTTGTGATATCCAGCAAGACGCCGTCTTCTTCGATCCAATCTTCAATCGAGTCCATCATGAGGCAAGTTTAGCGTAAACAGACAGCGCGCCAAAACCAACGATATACCGCTTTTATAGTCTTTGGCTCAATCGTCGCCTCTAGAAGGGGAAACATGAATTTGGCTTATTTTATCTGTGGTTTTGAGGGGTTTACGTGAGACCGCTGCTGTGGGCGTAATAAGATACTCGTCCGGAATACTTTCTGGATTTTCAGCCATGAAAATTTGGACAAATACATCTAGCCGCAAGGGTTTTAAAGGGTTAGAAACCCCCTCATCCAGCGTTGTGTCTATCGGCGCAATTTCATTGATTAAATCTATTTGACGAATTCCCAAGACTTCTGGCAGGCTGGCGATCGCATTCAAAAAACCAATGATGTCATTGTAAGTGCCTCGGAACGTCATTCGATAACCAAATGATTTCAACTGCGTCTTCTCTGTAGCTGGCAAGGCAGGGGGCTGCGAAGCCGTTGTGGGGGCAGTAGAGCGTGGGGTGGTGGTGTCGTTTTTTTCTGTTTTTTGGGGTTCTTTTCCCGTTACAGAATCTCCTACTTTGTCTGGCTCCAGGCTAATAAAAAGATTCCCATTCTCGAGAGCGATCTGAGTTAGGGTATCCAAAACCACTTTCAAGGATTTATCATAGGTTTCTGGGGAGTAGGCTCGAATTTGAATGCCTTTTGGGATGAGTTGACGGTTGCCGTAATCGGTTATTTGCTGCTTTAGCGACGCTTCTTGAGCCATTAAACTTTCGTTTTGAGTTTTTAACGCTTGCACGGACTGCCAAACGGCTGAAAGTTCTTGCCAGCGAGGGATGACAAGATAAAAAAGACCACCCACCCACACCGTGATGAGGCCTAAAAGCAGAACAAGCATTTTTTCTCGAGGGCTCATGGGCTTCCCTCTTCGGTATCTAGGGTTAATTGTGCATTAGCTGTTTCAGGCTCCTTCGCAAGTTGTATATCCGCTTTGATTTCAAAAGAAAACACATTATTATTCTGAAGTGTCGTTTCTTTTATTTTTTGAATCAGCATGGAGTTCAGGTAGGTGGCATCATCAAAACGGCGCGCAAATAATAAGACATCTTGATGATGAATGGCTTTGCCTCGAAGCGTGAGCGATTCGCCGATGCTCGTGGACTCCAGCCAGAGGCTTTCAGGGACAAATTCTTTTAAGTCGTGACCAATCTCAGAGTAGAGTTGATTTTTATGTTTGGTCTTGACAATTAAATCTCGCAGGCGTTTTTGAACGGTGTTTTTAGATTGAACTTTCGCCAGTTGTTGCTTGAGCACATTAATAGAGGCTTGAGATTGCTCCACGGATGCCGTCAGTTTGCCCTGCTCGGATTTTGCTAAAAACGACAAAATATACAAGCTCGTTGTTGCCAGCCCGATAACAACCAGACCCGCAATTAAAAAAGTCATTAACAAGCCAGTCTTGCTACGCTCATTTTCGGTGTCTACCCTGTGGGAGGTGCTAGCAGCTGCTTTCGGGGATAAAAACCCCAAAACCCCCCGGGAAGATTTAAATAAGCGCTTGTGGAGAGAGGCAAACTGCAGCTCAAACGGAAAGCTCACCCAGTCTCTCAAGGCGCAGCCAAGGGTTTCAATGCGAAGATTGCCGCCGTCGAGCAAAGGCGCCACCGAAAAGCTCTCTGGCCAAAAGGCGGCTCGCATCGGAAGCCTCAGGCGCTCTGAAAGCATTTCAATTGACTCCTCCGAAATGCCGTGCACAAACCAGAAATCGCAAAGCACCTGCTCCATAAACGCCGCCAGAGCCTGGGCAATATCTTCCAGCTGCATGGGGTTCAGCATCATGCCATATTTATCGAGCGGGTCGTTTAAGTCGGCCTGATGTATTACGATTAGACTGCTGCCTTGCCAAACACTCAGGCGGGCGCGACCAGATTCTAAAAACAAAGCGCCCCATCGGGCTTCAGTGCCCAGCTGCCCCACCAAGCTGTCTAACACCCCGGTACCGGCCAGGGCTCGAAGCGTATCCAGCTCGTGGATGTCCACGGTTTTGACCTTGACTTTAAGGCTGTCAAAGACATCGGCAATTTTTGTCAGCGTGTCTTTTCGAAGCGCTGAGAGCACCAAAGATTGATACCCTTCGGGTGCCTCGATGTGCCCTTGAAGGGCATAACCTACAGCAGGCGGTGTTTCCTGAAATACCTCAAAGCGCTCGGCCTCATTTTCAACAGCCAGCTTTAACATTTTGGGGGGCACTTTGGCCACACCACCCAGCGTAAGCAGGCATGCCGGAACACTCAAATGCACTGCGCCCACGCGCTGTCCCAATAAATTTAAAACGCTTTGGGTGGCATCTTTCAGCTCGTCTGCCGATATCAACCCATCGCCTGTTTCATCCAGAATGGGCGACATGGCCGGGAAGCGAACAGATCTAATAATGCCGGGAGTTGAATCTGAAAAAATGGCCGCTTCAACCGAATCTCTAAAAATAGAGAGGCCTACTTTGCATAAACTAGAGGTTTTTGATGCCATTTTGACCTAACTACTAAAATGCTCAAAGCATTTGCGATTGTAATTTAGAAAGCAATTTAAAGACCAGGCGCCTCAAAACTGTGGAAGGGGGGAACGTTACTATAACCCCGACTCTCTCTATAAAAGATATTAAGAGATATTAAACACGAGCTGGCCTCATTGATGCAAGTTTTTTTGATGAATGGAGCTGCTAAAAGCCAAATAGAGCGGATTTCAAAGAGCCTAGCCCTTAAAAAATTGCTTGCCTGCGGCCAGCTTAAACCTGCCTGCGGCGAGCTAAATTTCGGGAGTGTTGCTTGATGTAACAGTTTGTTTACAGGCTAGCACATGATTCAAAATAATTGTTTTTATACTAATAAGCCCCAACGGAGGATAAAAAAATGGGGCGGGTGGTTGGTAACGTGCGTAGCGATGAGAAATATCGCATTGATTTGAGGGGGATTCGTATTATGAGTAGTAATATTTCAACAGCTCCTGTTCCAGTTTCTAGGCCTGCAAATTCTAATCCAGCATCAACGGTTAAAAGGCCAGATGATTATTACAAATTTGGCGTTGAGGCTTGGTTAGAGTCTTCAAAAAATCAAAAAACAATTGATTTATCTTCAGGCCTACCTACGAAGGCTGCAGATTACTATCAAGCGCTGGCTGGTTTTGTTGATGCCAACACATTAAAAACAACGAATGGTCAAAATGATACCTTAAATAAAGAACAATATGGATTGGGTAAAAATCTTTTTGATTTGGTTGCAAAACAAGACGGTGCGCCGGATGTAAGTCGTCTTGAACAAATGGCTTTTTATGCCGCTGCCGATGCCATTGGCAAAGGTGGTAAACCTGATAGCATCATCGAGCAAGAGACACTCCGTAAGATTGCCAAGGCTTTTGATAGTGAAAAGCCAACCGATGAAGATAAAACAGTCAAAAAGCAGTTTCAGGATGCCTTTACAAGGGCAATGGGCTTGCTGAAGGCATCTAAAGTACCAGCGCCTGCTAAACAGCCAGAAACGCTGTCAAGTGTTTTGAAAAACGGTTCACCTGATGCCTCAAAGGGGTCACCAGTACCGACAAGACCCGAGATGACCCCAGAAGAGCGAAAAGATGCGTTGCAAAAGTCTGCTGTCAATTTTGCAATGGGTAACAATGGTTGGGAATTTAAACACGCAGCTGACTTGACTCAGTTTTTACAAGCAAACGTAACCAATAAAGAACAATTCGAATTTGCACAACGTTTTTTGTCAGATCCTA
>JAYKJM010000073.1:0-25481 GCA_035285385.1 Vampirovibrionales bacterium | reverse complement strand
CCACTCAGGGCCATGATTGCCACCAAAGATGACACCGGCATCCTCAAGGGAAATACGTATGCCATGGATATTGCCAAAGGCGTTGGTATTACCGCCTTAGGAACCGGTGCAGGTGCGGGCATGGGAGCAGCAGCAGGTGGCCTTTTAGGGGCTGCGGGTGCGGGCGCTCTGTTTGGCTTGGGTGTCGGCGCGTTGGCCGGCGGCGGCTATGCGTTGGCGCGCAAGGGTCAGGATGTTATTCTTCCTCGTGGGGCGCGTCTGACCTTGACGACCACACAAGCCACCACAGTTAGCCCCAATTAGCCCGTTTTGACTTCTCTTGAGGGGTTTCCCCTCGTTGAGTTAAAAAGCTTAGCCTTGTTCAAACGATTTGAGCAAGGCTTTTTTCCGTATAATAATAAAATTTATTGCTGCCTGGCATTCAAAACATCCAGAAACGTCGCTTTAAAACACGAAAACAAGAACGTGGTGTCTGAAATGACTTCAAGCACATGGGGGCCATGAGACAGTCGCTTTAAAAAGAGTTTTTTATGAACATGACATTCACGCTTTCGCTGACGAGAGTCTCTAAAAAATTCCCACAACACAATGTTGATGCCCTTCGAGAAGTCTCTCTGGAGATTGCCGGCGGCCAGTTTGTTGCCCTGATGGGTCCCAGCGGATGCGGAAAAAGCACGTTACTAAATCTCTTGGCTGGGCTGGATAAACCCTCCAGTGGCGAAATTCTAATCAATAGTCCGGCCGGCGGGCAGTATAGACTCCAGAGCCTTACAGAAGCCGAACTGACCCAATATCGGCGGTTGCAGGTTGGTTTTGTTTTTCAGTTTTTTAACCTTCTGCCCACCCTCACCGTGCTTGAAAATGTCATGTTGCCGCTGCAATTACAAAACAAACGACACCCCAAGGCGGATCCTAAAAAATCAGCCAGGGCGCTGCTTTGCGAGCTTGGCCTGAGCAATCGAGTTGATTTTTATCCGGCGCAACTGTCTGGTGGGCAATTACAGCGCGTGGCCATTGCCCGAGCCCTCATTCATGACCCTCCGCTGATTCTGGCCGATGAGCCAACAGGCAATCTGGATAGCGTTAGTGGCGAAGCGGTGTTGACGCTTTTAAAAACACTCTGCAAAGAGCGTGGCGTTACCCTTGTGATGGCCACACATTCGCAGGAGGCGGCACAACAAGCCGATCGCATCATTTACCTGCATGATGGGCACATCGTGAGTCGATAGCCATGTTATTTCGATCTTTTATTGTGCGAAGCCTGCAAAAAAATCTGTGGCGCACACTGTTGACCATCATTGGCATTGCCCTGGGCGTGGCGGTAATGCTCTCCATTCATTTGGCCAACCGAGCATCCTTGTCGCAGTTTACCGATAGCCTGGATCGCATCTCAGGAAAATCAAACGCGGTGATAATACCGCTTGCCAGTGACCTCCTGGATGAGCGCCTGCTGAGTCATTTGCAATATCTGTGGGCAGAAGGCGTCCGATTTACACCGCTCTTGGAGCAAACCGTCCTGATTGCAACCAAGCCGTCACATCACAGAGACTCCCAGACAGAAGTCATTCAATGGCTTGGCGTTGACTTGTTTCGAGATGCTGATTTTCGAGCCATTCACACTCAGACACCATCCACCGAAACCCGCAACTCAGAAACCCTGTTTCAATCCCCCAACGTGTTAGTGTCGGAGGGGCTGGCTAAAAAATTTCATTGGCACGTTGGGGATACCTTTGGGGCACAAGTGGCAGACCGTGAAGTCATTTTAAAAGTGGCTGGCATTATAGCCGCCAAAGGGGCAGGCAGCGCCTACGGCAATCGGCTTCTGGTGGCCGATATTAGTGTCGTGCAGGATATTGCTCATTTGGAAGGCCGCATTAGCCGAATCGATTTGATTTTGCCTCAAGACAGTGCCAACCCAAAATCGGCTCTCTGGCAGCGAATTCAGGCAAAACTCCCGCAAGGCCTC
Organism: Vampirovibrionales bacterium; assembly: GCA_035285385.1. Taxonomy (GTDB): domain Bacteria; phylum Cyanobacteriota; class Vampirovibrionia; order Vampirovibrionales; family JAJTHC01; genus JAYKJM01. The sequence continues at coordinate 23,515 of JAYKJM010000073.1, read as the reverse complement.
TCTTTGCAAGTGCCAAAATCACGCGGCGAGCAGGTAAATAAAATGGCGCGAGCCTTTCAACAAAATCTGCAAGCACTCAGCTTTATTGCCCTCTTGGTGGCCATGTTTTTAATGTACAACACGCTGTCGGTGGCCATTATTCGACGTCGCCCTGAAATTGCCACCTTGCGCGCCCTGGGTATGTCTGGGCGTCAGGTGTTTTGTCTGTTTTTAGGGGAAAGTATTTTTATTGGATTTTTGGGAAATCTGCTTGGTGTGGCTCTGGGCGTTTTGTTTGCGCACCTGAGTCTTCAGAATGTTGCTTTGACCGTGCAAACCCTCTATAGCGGACAACCCACCACAGCGTTAATGATTGCTTGGCCTGATGTGATAATTGCTTTTCTGGCGGGCTTCTCAATGACCATTCTGGCCACCCTGCAGCCGCTCATAGAAGCCACCACGATAGCGCCTGCCTTGTCGTTAAGACCCGAATCACTTGAATCTCGAGTGGCACATGCATCAGGAAAGCTCGCTATTGCTGGCATTGGTGTGGCATTGGTTGCGTTATGGTGTTCTTTTCAGCCGCCTTTTGAGATTTCCTATCCCAATTTTTTAAATGACACCCCTGTTTTTGGTTTTCTGGCCGCTTTTTTAATATTTTTTGCCTGTGCCTTGCTCATCCCATGGCTGCTGAGCCATGGCTTACAGTTGCTCTCAACAACCAGAGTAGCCAGCATTTATTGTGAGCTCAAACTGGCTATAGCCATGATGCGGGGAGCCTTGGGACGCACGGCGGTGGCCATTGCCAGCCTTATGATTGGCATTGCCATGATGATTAGCCTCTCTGTGATGATTGCAAGCTTTCGGCAAACGGTGACCGCATGGGTCAATCAAACCTTACAAGCCGATATTTTTATAGAAGCCGAAGGCCGAACCCTGAGTCGAACCCTGGGTGGTATTTCTGCCAACGTTCTTGAAATCATCCAGCAAGACCCACAGGTGATGGATGCTGACGGATTTTATGATGTGATGATGACGTATCACCAAGCGCCAGCACGCCTCGGCGCAGGAGACTTCAGGGTATTGGCGCGTCACGGCGATTTAACGTTTTTAAGCCAGGAGCCTTTTGAATCGGTCATGAAGCGGGTTTTGGCTCATCGGCAACAATCCGCTCTGATTAGCGAAGTATTTGCCAACAAACACCATGTTGGCATGGGTGACTGGCTAGACATTCCACTGGCAGGCAAGTTCGTCAAACGCCGTGTTGAAGGCGTATATATTGATTATGCCAGTGATGCCGGCTACGTGATTATAGATGCAAACGCTTTTTCAAACGCCATGCCTGAAACACGCTTCAGCAGCATCGCTGTCTATCTCAAGCCAAAAGCATCTTCGCCAGTCGTGCGAGACCGACTTCAGAGCAGACTGGTGCCAAAGGGATATCGACTCAGCCTGCGCACCAACGATGAACTGCGCGCAGAGGTGATGCGCATTTTTGACGCCACGTTTGCCGTCACCTATGCCCTGCACGCCATTGCCATGGCCATTGCCATGCTAAGTGTTCTTAATACGCTGTTTATGCTTGTTGTCGCCGCGCGTCGAGAATTTGGCATTTTAAAATATCTGGGCTTCTCGGCAAGGCAAATTCGAAACATCGTGTTGTGGCAAGCCGTCATTTTAGGCGCAGCAGGGTTTTTACTGGGCTCTGGTGTGGGCTGGCTATTGTCACAGCTATTAATTCACGTCATTAACAAGCAATCTTTCGGTTGGACCATTCTTCCTATTTGGCCATGGGTGTTCTGGCTGCAATCGGCAGGCCTGATTTTAATGACCTCTTTGATTGCTGGTATTTTGCCCGCAAGACTGGCCACGGCCACCTTACCACAGGAGATTTTACGAGATGCCTGACAACGTGGTGCCGGCAGTGGCCACCAAAACCCCCATTCGCAAAATCAGCCACTTGATACTGATGGGGGCAATCGGCTGCTTGTTGGCCATGCCTTCTTACTCCGGTATATGGGCCAAACAGCCTGATGAGAAACCTCAAACAACCGCCGGCTTCAAACTCGCCTTGCCGGGGTATCGCTATCAGTTTCCTCACGATCATGCCTCTCATCCCACTTATAAGACAGAGTGGTGGTACTATACCGGCCATCTTAAAAGTCGCTCTGGTAAGCGCTATGGCTATGAACTGACATTTTTTCGTATTGGGCAGCCTCGCAAAAACCTCCCAAAAAAGAGCGCTTTTCGACTTGAAAACAGTATTTTAACGCATTTTGCCCTGACGGATGTTTCCAACCAAACGTTCTATTTTGATCAGAAATTAAATCGCTCTGGGTTTCATGCCCAGGCGCAATCTCATCGGTACGCGGTGCGCAACGAGGACTGGTCCGCTTATCGAAACCGAAACAATCAGCATGTACTCTGCGTGCAAAGCGGTCGTTATCGTCTGAACCTGACGCTTACCTCTGAGAAACCGCCTGTCATTCATGGGCAAAACGGCATCAGCCAAAAAGCAGATTGTTTTGGCTGCGCGTCTCATTATTATTCATTGACGCGCCTCAACACCATGGGCACACTGACGACAGATAACCGTTCAGAATCTGTTTCTGGGCTATCGTGGATGGATCACGAATTTGGCAGCAATCAACTGACGCCTCAACAAGTAGGGTGGGATTGGTTTAGCCTTCAGTTGAGCGATCACACTGAACTCATGTTTTACCTGATGCGGCGCAAAGATGGCACACTGGATCGTCACTCGAGCGGCTCAATAATTGATCGAAACGGTCGTGTTCGACACCTTTTAGCATCGGACTTTAAAATCACGCCCGTGGGCCAATGGAAAAGTGTAAAATCGGGTGGCACCTACCCAATGGGATGGAACATTGATTTGCCAAGCCTCGCGCTGAGCCTGACCCTCAGCCCAAGCGTGAAACATCAGGAATTGGTTTTTCCTAAAAGGCAAGGACTCACTTACTGGGAAGGCCGCGTTGACATCCGGGGGTATCGAGGAGGCAAAACCCACCCACAGAAAACCTTGCTTACGGGCAACGGTTACGTGGAGATGACGGGCTATGCCCATGCGTTTTATGGCAAAATTTAAAATAAATCACTAAAATGGAGTTCTAAATTGGAATACTTTTTTGGGGTAAAAGATCTCCAGAAGGGGAGTAAAGACTTACCCCCCTTAAAGATTACCCGAGCTTTACAAGTGGCCTAGCCATAAAAGGTCGCCCATCAGAGCCCCAACTAAGAACGCCATTATTTAAGAAGCCTGGCTGTAGGCAAGGGTTGCGCCACCAAACTCCCAGTCTTCAATGCCGTGGATAAAATCTTCAGCTTCTTCTCGCATCAATTGAAGCTCATCGATGACATCATCATCTTCAAGCGTGCCAGAGAGCGCTAAATGTCGGATACTGGGGCCGCCTTTATCGGACTTATGATAGCGAACGTCTTTTTGCTTGGCCAGCTGGCGGTTCACTTTATCAAGCAGGCTGTCAATACTGGCGTAAAGGTTTTCACTAGCCGCCTCTAGGCGTAACACAGCACCCGGGGTATGCACGGTCGCCTCTGCAACGTGACTTCTGGGAATACGAGGATTTTTCTCGACATTGAGAAAAATGTGAATTTCACTCACAAACTGAAAATGATCTCCTACGCGCGAAAATTTTTCATCAATATACTGTTTAATGGCATCGGTTAATTCAAAATTCCTTGCACTTGCAACCAGTTTCAGTGTGTTGAGTGTCATAAGAAACATTCCTCCAATTTTTGAGAATCAAAATTGCAACCGCCTGCCATGCCTAGCAGGCACTGACTTCAATCCCAGACCTCCTTTCTGTTGCCAACAGCAAAATAACCTATTAACAGAATCACATGAGGCAAAAGCCTAGCGCTTTGCCAATGCAATTAGCTTAAAATGGCAAAACCATGACAACTTTTCGTGAAAAAGCGTCTTTCTATCAGGTATCGTCTCGAATTGTCTTAAAATTTAGGCAAATTGGACTGCGCCCAAAAACCTTGTTACGATTGTTGACAGTTTGAGACGAGGGAACAAAAACATTTTTTTAAATCAGCCGATTCCTCTGATTTATTAGTATTATACCTCATATGGCAGGGTTTGCCACGCGTTCGTCATAAAATTGTCATAATTTTGGTTCGTATTTATTTGATTGTCCTCTGGTCATGGCCAAGTTGATTCCCTCCAACGCTTTTGATACCGCCAAGAGCGCCGCTTTTAACGATGACCTATCGGCGCAATCTCGCTGTTTATTTGTAGGGATTGATTTAGCCCCCAACACATCACTGGAATCTGGCCTCTGCGCCATGGATCGCAGTCGACAGCTGTTGCGCGTTGATAAATTATTTCACGATCATGAAATCACAGCATTTATCAATGGCCTTAAACCCGCCAATGGCGTTATTGTGGTGATTACAATGGCCAAAAACCTGATTGCTCCAAACCGGTGGCGCGTTGAGCAAATTCGAAGTCGTATGCTAATTCCAAGACTGTCTAAAGGAGAATCGTTGGGGCAAAAACCTTTTCTGGCCTCTGTTGAGCAAGAATCACAAAGCAGAGCCATTTTCCCAGGCTGGGGAGTGCCGTCACCCCTGCCTCAAAAGACCGTCATTGAAGATGACGATGGCGACAACGATGGAGATCATCTGAAACCAGACGAGGAATCCTCGACCAAACATTACGCGGCTGCTCGATTTCAGTCATCAGGGCGGTTTGGCCGACAGACAGAAGCCAGAACTGCTGCCGAAGAGGCTGATACAGCCCATGAACGCTTTAATCGCAGAGCCAAGCTCATTGTCGACAGCCTGAAAGATAGTTTTATTGCCGAGGGTGGCAAAGTATTGCTCACATTTAGCCACGTGGCTCGAAATCGATACCGCCTATTTGTCCCGTTTCGCTCGCGCTCTCAAGCAGGCTGCCGTTTGCTGCAGATGTTAATGGCGCAAACATTTCAAATTCAAGGACTTGGCTCTTCCCAGTATGCAACTTCCGTTCTGGATGCCATGATTTCAGCCTATACTGGCTGGCTTGTCTACGCAGGCGAGCAGGATAGTCATTATCGAATGTTCACCAGTGCTGACGGCTATTTATTTATAGAGCCTATTGAAGCTATGACCCCCACCATAAAGCGGCGCCGGCTGAAGCGTCGCCCGTTTTATTCACGCCGGCGTAAATCTTAAGCGCTTGTTTCCAACACACCAGAAGATTGCCTTACACTGCATGAGCGCCATGGTAGCCTCCACCCCACACTTGCCCCAAACCCAGCGATTACTCGATATTGTTGCCGCGCTTCGCAACCCGGCAACTGGCTGTCCGTGGGATCTCAAACAAACCCATCACAGCTTGCGCCCTTACATGCTGGAGGAGGCCTATGAGGTTATTGAAGCCATTGATGCTCTGGAGCCCCTCCATACCATGGCCTCTCAAGAGGCTCAGGCCACTGTGAGCGACCCAGCTAGCCGGTCCAAAACGCTCGAAGCAGCCTCTGTGGCTTTTTGTGGCGAGCTGGGGGATGTGCTTTTACAAGTAGTGCTGCATGCACAATTACAACAGGAAGCCGGCGGGTTTGATTTTGAATCGGTGGCCGGCCTTTTGGCCGATAAACTTGTCAGACGTCACCCGCACGTCTTTGGTTCCAAAAGCAGCACCCTCGAAACCCCTGAGCAAGTCAGCCAACAATGGCAAACAATTAAGGCCTCTGAAGCCAGAAATCAGCAGACCTCAGAGGGTTTTGAGTCGCTTCTCGGAAAAACTTCCCAAAACGGGCCATCTCTGAGTTATGCACTGGAAATTAGCAAGAAAGCCGTAGGATTGGGCTTTACCTGGCCCAATTTTGACGCCTTATGGCAGTGTGTCCAAAGTGAATTTTCTGAATTGGCTGAATTGCTGCCGCCGTTTGAACAAACGTCCTTGAGCGAAGAGCAGGTTCGGCAGCAGACGCAATCACAAGCCACCCTTGTTGAAGAAGAATTAGGTGATCTCCTGTTTGCTACGGTTAATCTAGCGCGTGGGCTGAATATCAATCCTGAGTTGGCGCTTGCAAAGGCCATCCGAAAATTCCGCCGCCGCTTTGAAGCGATGGAGCATCGTGTATCGTGTCAGGCACAAGATGGCGAGGAGGCTTTAGAAGCCCGCAAGCGCGCCGTCATTGCGTTGTCTTTTGAAGAGTGGGATACGTTATGGAAACAGGCCAAACAGAGCCTCTAAGCCGACTGGATGGCGCCGGCCTGCCAACCTGGATCATGCAGCTGAGCTGGATTGCCCTGCTGGTGGTTTTACTGACATTTGGAAATTTGCTCAAGCCGGTTTTGGCACTCGTTTTGGGGGTAATGGCGACTCAGGCCGCATTGCAACCCTTGGTTGATCTGAGCCAGCACAGTCTTCATCGTCTATTAAAATTGCCATTATCCTGGTGGCCATGGCTTCAGCACCGCATTCATGTGCGCTTGTTTGCCGTATTGGGTGTTTATATCGCATTTTTTCTGAGCCTCACGATATTGGCGGCTTCCCTGCTGCCGACCCTCATTCACGATGTCGAGCGCGTGTCGGCATCTCTGGCCAGACTTTTTGACTATTCTTCCCCCAGGCATTATCGCATTGTGGCAAGCATCAGGCCGAGCGCCGCATTATTAACCACCTATCAGCCACCCAAAGGGAGTTTCTGGACTTGGTCGAACCCCTCTCAGTTAAATCCATTGGGCTTTTCGAGCGTTATGTCAGCATCTCGAATTAAGCTGCAGCCGCTCCCCCCAGACCTGCGAGCACAACACAAGCCATGGGGCGCTATGACCTTGTTTGGCTCTGAGCGTTCGATGAACACATTAAAAAAGTTGGGACGCATTGGGGCGGGTGTGGTGGTCAATGCCAGCTTTCAGGCCGGCGCCAATATTGCCGCGTTAGGATTTTTTGCCATCCTGGGGGTCGTTCTGGTTTTCTATGCGCTACTGGATCCCCACTTATCGAGCAAATTAATCCTCGGTTTGATGCCCGTCTCAGAGCATCAAGTCCACCTTATTGAACGGATGAATCGAATTTTTAACCGATTTGTCACCAGTTACGTCTTGCTGGCGCTCTTGAATACGTTGGTTCTATTTGTATCGTTAACATTGGCGGGTGTCTCAGAAGCGCTCGTCTTGTCCGTCACGTTTGGCATTTTTTCCATGGTGCCATGGCTTGGCTTCTGGTTGGGGCTTTTGCCTGTATGGGCGTTGGCCGTTGGTCATGTCAGTTGGTTCAATGGTTTAGGGATTTTAGGAATACTCTCTCTGGTTTGGGCACTTCGGCGTTGGCTGCTTACACAACTCCTGCCCCCAAGCTTGATGAGATACCCCAAAAAGACCATGCCGTTTAGTGCGATGTGTTCTGTGTTAGGATCGTTCTGTTTAATGCAAGCCTATGGCTTGTCGGGTTTATTGTTAAGCTTGCCCCTTTCGGCGTTGATATATGCCGCTTTGGAGGTTCGACGGACACCTTATGGCCGCAGTGGCTTTTAAGCATTATTTCGCGTTTTTTGCTCCATTTTTCTTAGTCTGGTTCTAACAGCGTTATGTTTTTTCAGAAAATCGTCTCGCAAGCCGCTTTAGCAAAGGCATCGGCAAAACAAACCCCACCCGCAGAGCGTCTGGTCAATGCCGAAGCATTCACGGCTCAGGTCACCAAAGCACTTCGAGATTGGGCTACTCATTATTCAGCGACAAACGATTCTACGCCTTTGATTGTTGCCTACTCCGGCGGGCTTGATTCAACCGTTTTACTGCATGGCCTGATGAGCCTTGGACACACTCCTGACATTGCCTTTCAGCGGCCGCTGATTGCCGCCTATTATCATCATAATTGGCATGGCAGCCCGGCCCGCGAACTCCCTCGATTAATCAAAAACACATCGCTGTTTAATGTGCCCCTGGTGCTCTGTTCTCCTAATTTAAAGACCCCGCACACCGAAACAGAAGCACGTCACGATCGCTACGACGCGTTGGCTCAGTTGGCCGTGGCGCACCAGAGTTCGATTCTACTGACGGCCCATCATCAGGATGATCAGATTGAAACCTTGTTGTTTCGGTTGTTTCGCGGCACAGGGCTTGATGGCATGGCCGGCATTCAAGCCATTCAGCACTTTGATTTTGCCCCATCCGTGGCCATCCACCGACCGCTTTTAAACATCCCTCGAGCGGCATTGTCAGCCTATGCCACGGTTCATGGGTTACATTTTTACGAAGACCCCTCCAACGAAGACCGTCAACATAGTCGCAATCGTATTCGCCATGATGTGCTGACAACCATTGAGGGGCAGTTTCCGCAGGTGCGTCAAAGCTTATTGCGATTCTCAGCCCTGTGTGGTGACAGCGCGCGTTTGGCCAATGATGCGGTGCGCGTGTGTCAGGAGCAAATGCTCGATCAGGTCAGTGAGGTGTTGAGCCAGGAAGAGGTTCACATTGGCCTGCAAGAAGATTTACAAACTGACGTGCGTCTGGATCGTGCCATGGCACATTTGCCGTTGGTGGCTTTTCAGCAGTTAGCCCCGTCTTATCAGCGGCGGCTGCTAAAACTTTTTCTGGAGCGCGCCAAAGTGCGCACGAGTTTTGATCAAATCGATCGCTGCTTGCGATTTATTATGGGTGAGCGCAGCCAGGCGGCCAGTCCAAAAGCGGGCCAATCGAGCTCTAAAACCTTGTTCCATACTGGCGGTTTATTTTCATTGGGTAAATCATCCACGCTTGCCGATACGCAGGCCAGCCCTCGATATCTGGCGGTTCATCGCGGGGTTATCAGCATTGTGACCCCTGCAAGATATCAGTTTCCGGGTGGCTCGCCTCCTGCCTTGGGGCTTCCTGTTGCGCTGGCCGCAAGCGAAGCATTTTTGGGCTCTCTTCAAGCCAGCAGTCCGGTGTTTCGGTTGACTGTCGGAGTTGAGTGCCTCAGTGAAGAGCTTCAACGTTTACATAAGAATGCCGCCATGCTCACCGATGAAGGCTGGTCGTTTTTCTTCAATGATGGTCTTCTGGCTCAAGTGGCTCAGCGTACCTCATCCAAAAGTCGGCATTGGGGCTCGCCACCACAGCTGATGCAAACCTTTTTGTTGCGAACGCCAAGACCTGGCGATGTGTATCAAACCCTCTCTGGCGCCAATCGCTCTTTTAAACGATTTTTAGCAGAATCAGGGCTCCCTGCTGCCACACGGATGTCCTTGCCCGTATTAGCATTTCATAACCAGATCATTTGGGCTCAAGGCTTTTCGCAACCATTGCCTTCGCCGTTAAAAGCTCCTAAGTGGTTATCTGAAGACCACCCTGCCACACATCGCATATGGGTGCGACAGGCTGGCAACAATGAGCCCCCGTCAATGATGGCCATGGCGTTATCGTCGGTTGAAGAACCTGTTGCTGACAGCAAAGAAAACTCTTAAGATGCATCATATTGCCCCCTATTTACAAGCGGAACGTATTCAGGAGCGCATTGCCGAAATGGCCGCAGAAATCAATGCCTCCTATGGGCATCTGCAGCCTGATGAACGCCTGATTGTGGTGGCAGTTTTGAAGGGAAGTTTCTTGTTTTTGGCCGATTTGGTCAGACACCTGACGATACCGCTTGAAATTGAATTTGTGCGCTTGGCAAGCTACCATGGCGGCACCCAGTCCAGCGGGTCGGTGCGTCCGGTCGATTTATCCCTGCCCAATTTAACCGGTAAAGATGTCTTGATTATTGAAGATATTGTCGACACGGGATTAACACTCAAGTTTTTTGCCGACTATTTGCAGTCGCTGCACCAAACCCGAAGCCAACGGGTTGCGGTCTTGCTGGATAAACCGTCGGCACGCCATCTGGAAGCGCAACAGCCGATTGATTATGTCGGCTTTGAAGTGGGCTCAGAATTTTTAGTGGGCTATGGGCTTGATTATGATGGGCTTTACCGAAACTTGCCATTTATTGGCGTGCTCCAGCCAAACGACTTGTAAGGGCTGGCTCTAGAGAAAGGTATAGCCGTTGGCAGAAGGTGCCAGCCACGTTAAACCTTAGCTTTGCAGCCCAAGACTCAAAGCAGATTAAACCAGTGGTGGGCACTTGCGCTCGGTTTATGAATCATTGATGATAATGGTTCTTGCTTGAATGGATCCCTTTGCTGTGCTTCGCATTTTAATATCCAATGATGACGGCATTTTTGCCACAGGTCTCAACACATTGGCAGAACACCTGGCCAGAGAGTTTGAGGTCTTTGTGGTTGCCCCTGATCGAGAGCGCAGCGCCACCGGTCACGCCCTGACCCTTCACAAGCCCTTGCGAGTAGACTCTGTGGACATGAGTCGCATCGGGGTCAAATCTGCCTTTGCCGTGACAGGAACCCCCAGTGATTGCGTCAAGATTGGCCTATCTGTCTTGCTTGAAAAACCGGTCGATGTTGTCATTTCGGGCATTAATCACGGTCCAAATGTCGGAGCCGACGTCCTCTACTCTGGCACGGTGAGTGCTGCCATTGAAGGTGCCATCTATGACTTGCCCAGTCTGGCCGTCTCGATGCTCAATGGACACAGTCATCACGCAGACTTTACGCCGGCTGCCGAATGGGTGGCTCGCCTCCTCAAGCACTTATTCAACGATGCCAAAAATCCGTGCCCCATTGCGCCAAAAACCGTTTACAACATTAACGTCCCCGCCCTGCCGCTGGCCGATATCTTGGGCGTTCGTGTCACCCATCTGGGTACCCGCATGTTTACAGATTCCTACGAAAAACGTGTGGATCCTCGCGGGGGGCTTTACTACTGGCTGGCCGGTGAGCGCATTGAAGAGAGTGACGACCCGCTCTCTGACGTGGCTACGGTTCGAAACAACTACGTGAGCCTGACCCCCATTCAGTTTGATTTGACCCATCACACCCTGCTTGAGAGTGTACGAGGACAAATTGAGCATCTTACGTTTAGCCCTACTTGTTAGCGCGCTTTGTAATACTTTGCCCGCTGTTTTTTGCCTTATTTGGAGTCCATCGTGATGCAGCTCTCTCTTGTCGCCTCCTTTGCCACTGTGCAACAGCCCTTAGAGCAAACGCCAGAGGCTCTGATTGTTGGTGTCTTTCAGGGCGAGCATACTATTTGTGCCCCCTTTGCAGAGGAAGCAAACCCGATACTGACCCCCCTTCTTGAAAGCTCCAAAACGTTTAAAGGCAAGCTCTCAGACGTTTGGGTCATCCCGAGCTTGGGCAGATTTTCTGCCCCGTATATAATTCTGGTTGGACTGGGTGCAAAAGACAAATTCAATGCAAAAGCACTGCGGCGCGCATCGGCAGCTGGCGTGCGAGGAGCTCATCGCCACCAACTAACTTCTGCCGTCTCTTTTCTGATGGGCCGCTCTGAAGCCCTTGCCCTCTGCCATCAGGCTCAGCTGCTTGCGGAAGGAGCCATTCTTGGTAATTATAAATTTACGCTGCGTAAAGGCAAATCAGGCACTGAGAGCACACTGACGGAATCGAATCCTTCCACAAACAACCGCGATCAAAATGGCTCTTATGCTGGCCTGCAATCCCTCAGCTTTTACACGCCCAATCCAGAAGCCGCCATCCAAAATGCGCTGACCATGGGGGAGATTATCGCTCAGGCAACCACGCAAGCCCGCAACTGGGTATTTGATGCCGCCAATGAAGTCACACCAACCTTTTTAGCGCAGCAGGCCATGCAAATGGCTGCTAACCATCCAGAAGTTTTATCTTGCACGGTGATGGATGCCCAGGACATTCAGCGCTTGGGCATGGCCACCTTTGAGCACGTCAGCAAAGGCAGTGAAGAGCCGCCTGCTTTCATTCATTTGAGGTATACGCCCCCGCCATCGGTGGCGTCAAGTAAAACGATTGCCCTGGTTGGCAAAGGCATCACGTTTGACAGCGGAGGGCTCTCCTTAAAACCGGCCAGCGCCATGGAGCTGATGAAAATGGACATGGCTGGTGCCGCCGCCGTCATTGCAACCATGGGCGCCCTCGGTGAGTTGGCCAATCATCCTGATTTGCCAACCATTGCCCATAACATTGAGGCCTTTGTGCCAGCCTGCGAAAACATGCCCAGTGGCCATGCGGGGCGTCCGGGCGATATCGTCACCTCCCTGGCTGGAAAAACCATTGAAATTAACAATACGGATGCCGAAGGCCGCCTCGTATTGGCAGATGCTCTCACCTACGCCCAGCGGCAATGCAATCCTGATGTCCTGATTGATTTGGCGACACTGACGGGTGCCTGTGTGATTGCCTTGGGCAAGGAAGCCGCCGCCATCATGGGTACGCCTGACATCAGCCAGCCACTGATTGATGATTTGCTCAAAGCCGCCAACGCCGCAGGCGAATATCTTTGGCAACTACCCCTGTATGATGAGTATAAAGATTGCCTCAAGAGTGAGGTGGCTGATCTCATAAACTCTGGCGCCAAAGGCGAGGCCGGAAGCAGCAAAGGCGGCGTTTTTTTGCAAGCGTTTGTAGACAAAACCAGAGCGTGGGCTCACCTTGATATTGCAGGGCCTGCCTACACTGGTAAAGATTGGCCCGAAGTCCCCAAAGGCGCCACCGGCTATGGCGTCAGAACGCTCTTGTATTATCTGTTGGGCTGATACTTACTGCTCTGAAAAATAAAAAGATCATCCTAGTTTTTAAAAATACATTGCCTAGGCAAAAACGTGCTGGCCACAATACAACAAGAGCGGCAAAACCTGCCGCTCTTGCTTTTTAATAAAAATATGGGGCAAAAATCAATTTAATAACGACCGCCGCCGCCGCCATAACCACCACGACCACCGCCGTAGCCACCACGGCCGCCGCCGTAGCCACCACCACCACCGGAGCGAGCAGGTTTAGGTTCAGCAATTTTAACAACAATCGGGCGGCCTTTGAGATCGTAGTTATTCAAGGCTTCAATGGCACTTGCCGCCTCTTGAGGGGTGCTCATGGCCACAAAAGCAAAGCCGCGTTTTTTGCCAGTATCACGATCCGTAGGAATTTTCACTGACGTGACATTACCGTATTGACCAAAGAGGTCATAGAGCTCATCTTCAACAACGGACCAGTCGAGTTGGGCAACAAAAAGTTCAGAAGACATCAGAAATGGAATCCTTTATAAGTAAAAACAGAAATAAACAAATTAAAACTAAATGTAATAAAAGGTGCCTCTTGTCAACAAAAAATCGTCACAGAAAACAGCTTTTGAGGGAATATCACGACACGTGACCTTGTGGCTTTAAATCAATCGATAGCGTTTCCTTTCTGATGGCAAGAGGAATCATCTTCAGAGAAGGAAGAACAATCCTCAGGGAATTGACAGCTTTCAGGCAAGGGTGCCTGCAAGAAATCAGAGGCTGAAAACAGCTCATTGCTGGGCTTGCTAAGCGGCAACCCAACCGATTGCACATCTGCCAAATGAAACGCCCAAAGCATTCCTTGGCAATCACCAGGGCACTCAAGGGCAAGACAGCCGGTGCTTAAAATTGTAAAATACTCCCCGTCCACATCCTGAACACGTCCCTGAACATGATCATCATGACCCCGAATGACCACAACCACATCTTGACCCGATTCAAAGGCGGCTTGAAGAAGTTGTTTAAACATTAATCGATAGTGACCTAAAATAACGTAACCGAAGTTTTGCCTTTGAACCTGAAATCTACTCGTTCACAATATCATAATAACATCGGCTGTATTATATTGCAATAGTTTTGCATTTTAAGCGCAAGGGCCTCCCTCACGATGAAGCTTTCCCGACAGCTGCCACAGCAATCTCGGCGTGATGCCTGGGTGACGATTGACCTTGATGCGCTTGAGCATAATGCCAGAACCCTTCAGGCGGGTCTGCCCAAAAACATCTCTGCCATGGCGGTTGTCAAAGCCGATGCCTATGGCCATGGCGCCGTCATGGTGATTCCAACCCTGCTGGCATGTGGTTTTACATCGTTTGGGGTTGCCTCTGCCGATGAAGCCATGCAAATTCGAGACGCCAACATCAGCGCCCCCGTCTTAATTTTGGGTCCAACCCCAGATTGGGCCATGCCGACGGTCATCAGTCATAACATTCAACTGACCGTCTTTGATGCTCATCACCTCGACAGCTTGGCCTCCGCTTGTCATCAAACCGGTTTGACGGCTCAGGTACACGTCAAAATTGATACCGGCATGCACCGCATTGGCGTGCCCTGGCAAGAAGCGCGTGCCTTTATTGAAAAAGCCCACCAAACCCCGGGCGTTCAGGTTCAAGGCATATTTTCGCATCTGGCCAATGCAGAGAAACAACAACCGACCCAATTACAACTGGCACACTGGCATCACGTACTTGAGCATATTGATATCATGCCACCTCTTCGCCATTTGGCCAATTCAAGCGGGGTTTGGCAAACTGGTACGTCAGTTTTGGATGCCAAATATCACACGAACATGGTGCGCCTTGGTATCGGTTTGTTTGGTTATGGCGCCGCCCCCACTGGCCAAAAGCTTCGAGCGGTCATGGGGCTAAAGGCGCGAGTCGTGCATCTTCAAAAAATTCAGGCCAAAACAGGAGTAAGCTATGGCCACGCCTTTGTTGCGCAACGCCCAACGACACTGGCAACCTTGCCGCTAGGGTATGCCGATGGGATTCCTCGAAGACTTTCGGGTCAGCTGCATGCAGTCCTTCAGGGGCAGGCCATACCGCAAGTTGGCGTCATCACGATGGATCAGATGATGGTGGATGTAACCGACCTGCAAGACGTGCATCTTGGCGATACAGTCACCTTGCTTGGTCGGCCCGATTGGCATGAGCCCACCCTGGCAGATTGGGCTCGCCTCTCAAATACCATTGAATACGAGCTGATGTGCGCCCTTCGTGTTCGATTACCGCGCACCTACATCCGCACCGGATTGGGCGTATAATTTCGTTATGATGCATTCCTCTGAAAATACACCCTATACGGATGTGGCCATTATTGGAGCCGGCCCTGGCGGTTACGTTGCCGCGATTCGACTTGCCCAGAACGGGCAGCGCGTGACCCTAATTGAGCAGGAAGCCCTCGGAGGGACTTGCCTGAATTGGGGCTGTATTCCCTCTAAGGCGTTTATTTACGCTGGGCATTTGGCAGACACCCTCGAAAAAGCGGCACCCATGGGACTTATCGCAAGCCATATCCGCCTGGATATGGCGCGCCTTCAGCACTGGAAGCAAACCATCGTGCAACGTCTGACAGGGGGCATTCGTCAATTATTGATAAAGCACGGGGTGCAAATGCGAGAGGGTTCGGCGGCATTTGTAGACCCCACGACCTTGGCGATTGGGGATGAACTGCTCCGGGCACAGAAAATCATCATTGCCACGGGCTCCGTGGCCAGCCCGCTCTCGATGCTGCCAGTCGATGGGCACCGTATTGTGGATGCCCGCCATGTTCTGGATTGGCACAACCTGCCAAATCGGCTAATTGTGGTAGGAGGCGGCGTCATAGGGGTTGAAATGGCCTCGATGATGCATCATTTGGGAGTGCCTGAGGTGAGCATCATTGAAGCGACCCCTAGTCTGCTGCCTGGCTTTGATCCGGACGTACAAACGCTATTGCTCAAGTCACTGACGGCTCGGGGTATTCAAGTCCATTTAAATGCCCGCGTTTTGCGACATCATAGCGGCATTGAGGGCATTTCTCTGGAGGTTGCGCTTGATAAGCACGCACACAGAGGTTCTGAAAAAAGTAGCGATTCTGACTTGTTGTCAGCAGATTGCGTGCTGGTTGCCGTGGGGCGAAAAGCCAATACACAAGGCCTGGGACTTGAAACCATTGGCCTGCCATTGGATGATCGAGGCTGCATCAACGTTAATTGCCATGGTCAAACCCAATTCGAACACATCTACGCCATTGGCGATGTGACCGGCGGCCCAATGCTTGCCCACCGTGCCAGCCATATGGGGCTTTGCGCGGCGGCTCACATCATTGACCCTGAAGCCGGGATGGCGTTTTCACCCATGGCAATCCCCTCTGCCGTCTTCAGTGACCCTGAAATTGCCAGTGTGGGCTTTAGTGAACCGGAGGCCAAAGCAAAATTTGGTGATGCACAAATTAAAACCGGCCTCTTCCCCTGGGCGGCCTCTGGACGCGCCATGGCCATGAGTGTGGATCTCAAACCGCCTGTGGGATTTGTCAAAATTGTCTCGCATGCTCAAACAGATCGGCTGCTGGGCGTGCATATGGCAGGTGCTCATGTGGCGGAGTTGGTGAGCGAGGCGACGCTGGCCATTGAAGCTGGTGCCACCGTTGAGGATCTTGCCTTGACCATCCATCCTCACCCGACCTTAAGCGAGGGCTTGATGGAAGCCGCAGAAGCCCTGCATCACCAAGCGATTCATATTTATCAGCCCACAAGACCCTAAGCTTTCTTTGAACAGCCTAAAAGCCAATATCTACGATCGGCGCTTACGAGCAACGGCGGGGGTGGGCGGACAAATACACCTGCCACAGGCGCTGAGACGTCAGAACGAACGCCGTGACGGCAACCTTAAGACCAATATCTACGAACGACTGCGGGGGTGGGCGGACAAATACACCTGCCGTAGGCGCTCAGACGTCAGAACGAACGCCGTGACGGCAACCCCAGGAACAATGTCTACGAGCGACTGCGGGGGTGAGCGGACAAATACACCTGCCGTAGGCGTTCGGTACTCACGTGGGTGTAAATTTGAGTGCTTCGAATGCTGGCATGCCCCAGAAGCTCCTGCACCACACGAAGATCCGCCCCTTTATTGAGTAAAAACGTGGCAAAGCTATGACGTAACAAATGCGGATGGATGGCCTGATGAAACCCAGCCGCTTCCCCCAACCACGCCAGCATCCGGTGCACACTGCGATCACTCAGACGCCCTCCCCGCTGATTCACAAACACCGCCTGTGACGCTTTCATCGAGACGGTGGTTGTCAACGCCTGACGGTATCGTTTTAAGCTTGTCATGGCACCCATACTGGCAAAAGCCACGCGCTGTTTGCCCCCTTTGCCCCATACGAGCAACTCGCCCTGTTCCATATCAATGGCATCAAGATTTAAACTCACCAACTCACTGACGCGAACCCCGGCTGTAAATAGCATTAACAGCATCGTCTGATCCCTCAGATTTACCCACGGAGCAACCGCTTGACGAGCATCAAGGGTTTGCCGCAGACGCTCAATATCATCCAGGCTCAAAAATTTGGGTAATCGGCGTCCCAATCGCGGCCTAAAAAAGTTGAGATTTATCCCGGAGGCTTGCGCGATGAAGCCTTCTCGAATCAAATATCGCAAAAACGTCTTAATGGAGGAGGCCTTTCGGGCAATCGCACTTCGCGCCATCCCCTGCTCAGAGAGGCTCATTAAATAACGCTCAATACTGCCGTGCAATGACGCCGCCCACTGCTCAGACGGCGCCATTTCTGTTTGAGGTTGAAACGCCTTTAGCCAGGCAAGAAAGACGTTTAAATCTCCTGCATAAGCCCGAAGCGTATGCGGCGACAAGCCTCGGTTAAATTCAAGATGGGTTAAAAACCCCTCCAAAAAATCATCAAGTACCATATCGAATCCAGCCCTGAAGAACGTCTTTTTGAGATCGGCTTGTCACGGTGAGAATTTTAAACCAATGCCTGGCCATTGCCTGACCCATGCATGTTCAAGCATCTTCAAGAAGGATGAACCTGAGCCTTCTGGTAAAATCATTTGTTGCCATCCAGAACATGCGACTACTCATGAGGGTAACGGTTAGAAAATCCGAGGAAAAACGCTTACTTGAGGATAATGGTAAACGTGGTGCCCACACCTTGGCGACTCTCAACCGTGATGTAACCCCCGTGCTTTTCAATAATACGGTAACAAAGGGCAAGCCCCATGCCCGTGCCGACCCCGACACCTTTGGTGGTAAAGCCCGGGTCAAAAATACGCTTGAGGTGTTGCTCAGAAATCCCTTTGCCATTGTCGCTAAAGCAGATGTGCCAGGCCTGCTCTGCCTCAGAATAAAGAGTCTTGATGGTCAAGGTAGGCGGATCCTGCTGCTCGGCAAGTCTATCCATCAAGGCGTGGGAAGCGTTCATGATCAAATTCATGAATACCTGATTCAAGAGCCCCGGATAACACGGCAAGGGAGGAATATTGTCGCCATAGGAGCGGTTGACAACAATATTGGATTTTAACGTTGCCTGTAATAAATGGAGCGTACTTTCAATGCCCTCGTGTAAATCTACGACTTTGCGCTCCGATTCATCCAGACGGGCAAAATTTCGCAAACTTCGAATGGTATCATCAATGCGCTCACTTGCCTGCCGGTTGAGCTCCAGTAAGTCGAGTGCTCGGCTGAGCTTTGGATCGGGGTGATTTTGGCTGACCTGCTGCAGAACACGCATAATTGTGGCGTTATTGCCGGCAATGACACCCAACGGCGTATTAACTTCATGGGCAATGCCCGCCACAAACTGCCCCAAGACGGACATTTTTTCAGATTGAATTAAATTCATCTGCGCGTGTTGGAGTTCTTCAAGAGCGACTTCAAGCTTATGATTTTGCTCTTCGCGCTGAGCAAACAGCTCGGCCTGCTGCAAGGCCACTCCCAAATGCTCACACATGGCATCCATCAGCTCAATATCTTCACTCAACCATGGTCGCGCCGTGTTGCACTGGTGCAAGGTGATTGTGCCCACCAACTGTTCACGAATCAAAATTGGAAACACGGCCATCGATTGAATCCGATAGCGCTCAAAGAGCGGCTTGGCCTCCTTCAATAGCTGAGGGGGACAATCTTGCACGTCATTGAGAATAAAGGGGTTCAAAATCGGTGTTTTATCTGCAAAGGGCGAGGGTCTAGTCGGCTTTCGAATCTGAAAAACAGCTTGCTCCAATTGCAAATCATCGACCGTGCCTTGAGGATTAAACGCGGGTACCCCGGGCACCTGGTAAATAAACGTATGCAAAGTATGAATGGGTGGCGTATGCGACAACGGGGCTTGTCCGCCAGCATCAGAGCTAGCCTCAGAAATCTCTTGGGCTAAAGTTTTACTCTGTAGCGGTACTGGGCTCACCTCAGACATATCACTATATTGAATCAGGCAGCGACTGACACCCAGGACTTGCCCAAGCTCAAGCACAGCCGTTTCAAGCATTTGATCGATATCAAGCGATTGACGAATGGCCTGCGTCAATCGATTCAGCAAAAAAGCACGACTGGCTTGAGCCTGTGTTTGCCAATAAAGCTTAGCGTTTTCAACCGCCACGGCAATCGGGTCTGCAATATGAATGAGCATGCGCTCAATGGCTTTGAGAGCATGCGGGCGTTTCCGATGAGGGGCTGGTGTTTCTGGATTCACATGCAAGGCTAAAAATCCAACCACAATGCCTTTATTAACCAAAGGCAAAATGATCCCCGCCTCAGCGGCGGGCAACTGACCCACCGACGATTCACTCTGAATGGGTTCAAACAACAGGCTTTGACGAAAGGGAGAACTTTGAAAGCCAGAGAGGGTCACCGGCAAACGTGTCGAAAGCACATGCATCATCAGCGCGTCATTGCCAACAAACGGGTTGGCGTCGCTGGTCATGGTGAGCTGTCCGCTCTGATCCATGGCAACCCAGAGCTTGATGCCATTTTGAGAGTCATCCAGAATGGCAATAATCAGGGTTTCGTAGGGTATAAACCCTTGCAACACGTCGCCAAGGGACTCAAAAATATCTTCCAGAATCAGAGACGAGTTGACCGCAGCACTCACCGCCTGATAGAGGCGCAATTGCTCAATGGCATGCTTGGCAGACAGCCCGCCATCGTCTGGAAAGGCTGCCATCAAACGGCCACCCGCAAAGCGATCTGAAAGAGAAGCGCGAAAAGTCATTTAACTCGTGGATAGCAGGGTCACATCAAGCGAATCAAAAACAGTTTTTAACATCTTTTTTTCAAAAAAACTCACCGCACATCAAAGTAATGCGCTTGCGGATGGTGTAAAACCAACGCGCTGGTGGTCTGCTCGGGCTCAAAAAGAAAATTCTCGGTAATAACAACGCCCACCCGCTCAGGTTGTAACAGCATAGCCTGCACCCGCTGATCTTCAAGATCCGGACAGGCTGGGTAGCCCGCACTAAAGCGTTCTCCCTGATAATGGCTACTTAAGAGCTTCTGTGGGTCCGCATCGTCCTTGTCGGCAATACCCCACATATGGCGGATTTCTTTATGCCAATATTCGGCCAAGGCCTCGGCCATTTCGACGCTAAAGCCATGAAACAAAAAGTAATCGCTAAACTGGCCATCATCAAACAAATGCCGCTCATACAGCGTAGGATTAGGCCCCATTGTCACCAGCTGCAGCGCGATATTATCCATACGCCCACTGGCCTTGCTGGCAAAAAAATCGGACAAACACAACCGCTGCTTGCCCCCACGCGGAAATGTCATACGCAGGCGCTCGGTTTTAGCATCATCTTCATAAATAATGAGACTATTGCCCTCGCTTTGGCAGGGGAAAAATCCATAAACAAGCTTGGGCGCCAACAGATTATCGGCTTTGGCACGGCCTTTGAGCTCTTCAAGAATTGGGTAGGCTTGCTCTCGCAGCAAGGCCTCATGCTCTGTTTTACTTTTGCTGCCCCGCTTAAACTGCCAGTGCCCGGTCACCAACGCACGATGATTGACAAAGGGGTAAATAAGCTCCAGAGGAATGTCTTCAACCAGTTTTGTGCCATAAAACGGAGGCTCCGGTATGGGGTTCTCTTCACCGACGTGCTCGCTTCGACGGGTATCAAGCACCTGGAGTGTCTGGGTCGCTGCCAGCATAGGCTCACCCACATCATCAAAAACTTTTTCCTCAGACGTATCGACATGATGGGCGCTGTCATCTTGTGAGCCCTTCACCTGCTCTTCGTGAGCGCTTGGTAGAAAGAAATCGTTATCTCCAGTTGCTTTGGCCTCCATAATGGCATCCAAGGTGTGCAAGGTACTGAAGGCATCTTTCCCGTAAAATAGGCGGCCATCGTAAACAGATTGACAATCTTCACTGACAAAACGTGGCGTCAAGGCCGCACCGCCTAGGACCACGGGCACTTGAATGCCGCGCTCTTTCATGGCAATCAGATTTTCACGCATAATCACGGTCGACTTAACCAGCAGGCCACTCATGGCAACCAGATCGGCCTGGTGGTCTGCCAGTGACTGCAAAATTGGTTCAAGTGGCTGTTTAATACCAAGATTGACAACCTTATAGCCATTATTACTGACCAGAATATCCACCAGGTTCTTGCCAATATCGTGGACATCACCCTTGACGGTGGCAATGACCATGGTGCCCTTGCAGGAGGATTCTCCTTCGGTTTTTTCCATGTAGGGCTCCAGATAGGCGACTGCCGCTTTCATCACCTCGGCAGATTGCAGCACAAAGGGAAGCTGCAGCTCCCCTGCCCCAAACAGATCGCCCACTACACGCATGCCATCGAGCAAAATATCGTTGATAATCGTCAAGGGGGGATGGGCTTTTAACGCCAAATCCAGATCGTCGGGGAGTCCGGTTTTTTCACCCTGGATAATGCGCTGTTTCAATCGATCTTCGAGATTGTCGGGCAGATTAGTCGCTTTTTTGGCTTTTGACGGGCTGCCATCACTTTGAACGTTATCAAAGTGTGCCATCAGCACATGAAGCGGATCACGGCTATTTTTCCAGTGATTATGAATAAGATTGAGGCATAATTCTCGCTCTAATTCAGGAATTTGGGCATAGGGCATCAAATGTGCGCTATTGATAATGGCCGTATCCAGACCCGCCTGAACCGCTTCGTGCAGAAACACACTGTTTAACACATGTCTTGCCGCAGAAGACAAACCAAAGCTAATATTACTCACCCCAAGGGTGGTTTTGACTCCAGGCAGTTTGGCTTTTATCTGTCGAATCCCTTCCAGGGTAGCTATACCCGCCTCACGAAACTCAGCATCACCGCTGCCCAATGTAAACGTCAGCGGGTCAAAAATAAGATCCTCACCATTGAGGCCATGATGCTCGGTCACCAGCTTATAAATCCGCTCGGCAACGGCAAGCTTATGCTCAACGGTTTTTGCCATGCCCGTCTCATCAATGGTCAAGGCCACAACGGCAGCACCAAACTCTTTACAAAGTGCGCAAATGGCATCGAGTTTGTCTTGCCCGTCTTCCAGATTGATTGAATTCACGATGGCACGGCCGCCAATAAGACTCAGGGCTTGGCGCAAGACAGGCACTTCTGTGGAATCGATGACCAAAGGCGCATCCACCTGTTGGGTAAACCGGCTGAGGGTTTCGTGCATGTCTTTGACTTCATCTCGCCCAACATAGGCCGCGCAAACATCCAGCCAATGAGCACCCTGGCGCAGTTGTCCGCGTGCAATAGCAACCAGGCCATCATAATCATCTTCTGCCAATAGATTTCTGAATTTCAGACTGCCATTGGCGTTGGTTCGCTCGCCAATGAGGATGGGCGCCGGATCAACGGTCAAATCGGTTCGTGAAAACAAACTCGCCGCACCGCTGGGCTGTGGCTGAATAGCGCGAGAGGCAGGCTGAGCATCTGAAAGCATCTGGTAAGCAGCGTTGATATGAGCGGGGGTTGTGCCGCAGCAGCCTCCAATGATAGAAACACCTAACTCTGTCACAAAACGATGGTGATATTTGGCAAAGACTTCGGGCGTCAGCGGATAATGCGCTTTGCCGCCAATATTTTCAGGGATACCGGCATTGGGCTGCACGCTGACCGGCACCGGTGAGTGCTGACACAGGTAGCGCACATGCTCGAGCATCTCCTGCGGGCCGGTAGCGCAATTGAGCCCAATGGCAGCAATGCCCGCATGTGCAATATAGGGCTGCAACACCGTCAGCGCCACATCAATGCCAGAACCCACCAACAGCGTCCCTGTGGTTTCTACGGTCACCTGAACAATGACAGGCACCCTGCCACGTTCAGTGTCAGAGGCCCCCTCACCTTGCGACAGGTTGCCCCGCGTGCTGGCTTCAGACTGCACCTCCATGATGGCACTGAGCGCCGCCTTGATTTGAAGGGGATCTTGGCAGGTTTCCACCAGCAGGCAATCAACGCCACCATCCATCAAGCCGCGCACCTGATTGGCATAAGAGGCTTTAAGGGCATCGTAGCCAATATGGCCTAAACTGGGCAACTTGGTACCTGGGCCAATGCTGCCGGCAACGTATTTAAGCGGCAACAAGGCGCCTGCGGCATCGCCTTCTGTCAAATTGGCAGAAGAGACTATTTTGGCATTAAACTCTTGCGCAACGCCTTTGGCTAATTGCGCCGAGGCCTTATTGAGCGCATAGGCCACAGAGGGGCAATCGTCTTGGGGGAGGTATTCGGCCAGCACGATTTCGTTTGCGCCAAAGGTGTTGGTTTCCACAATGTCACTGCCGGCCTGAAAATACGCACGATGAATATCGGCAATGACGTCGGGGCGCGTAATAGAGAGCAGTTCATTGCAGCCCTCAAGGGCATCTGCAGCAGGCCAGGCCAGGCCATGGCTTGGCGCTTGAAAAACGGTGCTCACCGCCGTCTGCTCATCAGAGGCATGGCGGCAC
>JAYKJM010000072.1:0-6750 GCA_035285385.1 Vampirovibrionales bacterium | reverse complement strand
GGCGCGAGCGGCTTTTCTGGAGGGCCTTGACGCCTTGAGCCGCCAAGTGGGAGTTGCCTTGCACCCGGGGGCAGGCGCGCCGACCATGGCTTCTGCGAAAAAACTGGCCCAAAGGTTTGATGCGCGTATTTTTGCCGAGCACATTTTACCTCAAGTGGCCAAGCTGCATTTTAAAACCACGCAACAGGTCTTAACAATGCGTTAAAACAATGCGTTAAAATAATGCGTTAAAATAATGCGTTAAAAAATGCGCACTGAACGCTGTTTTTTGAGGCATGCGGTTGCCGCGTGAGCTATCCGGTTTTATGGACAGCCTGTTGCTTCGAGGCATGGCTTTTAAAGCCTCAACCGTCGTGGGCTCGCCATTTAAAGGCACTCTTTGAAGAGTTTCATTTTTGAACGACAGTTGCACACCTGGTGCACTGAGCCTGGGCAGATTTGACGAAAGACCTTTCGACTACTTGCAACTGTTTGTTGCGCTGGGTAAAACCGCAAAGGAGCGGCGCATTAGATGGTTGAGGTGAGCGGCTTTTTCATGCTGAAAAGGCTTTCAAAACGCTCTGCCCGCCTGGGAAATACGGCCGCAAGACGGCAGGAATTTCTACCGTGCCGTCTGGCTTTTGATAATTTTCCAGAATGGCGGCCACCGTGCGCCCCACCGCAAGCCCGGAGCCGTTAATGGTATGCAGCAAGGTCGCTTTAGCATCAAGCTGCCGACGATACTTCAGATTGGCTCGCCGTGCCTGAAAATCACTAAAGTGGCTACAGCTTGAAATCTCTCGATACACCCCCTGAGCGGGCATCCAGACTTCCAAATCAACACAGCGGGCGGCTCCAAAGCCTAAATCACCTGCGCACAACTGAACCGCACGATACGGCAGCTCAAGCAACTCTAAAATCCGCTCTGCATCGGCAATAAGCTGGGCATACTCTTCATCGGCCTGTTCCGGGGTGACCAGCTTGACCAGCTCCACTTTGTCAAACTGATGCTGACGTATCAAACCCCGAGTGTCCTGGCCTGCGCTGCCAGCCTCGCGACGAAAACAAGGGGTGTAGGCGGCAAATCGAAGCGGCAACTGATGAGCCTCGAGGATTTCGCCGGCATACAGGTTGGTCACAGGCACTTCAGCCGTGGGAATCAAAAATAAATCATCCCCATCCAGCCGAAATAGGTCTTCTTCAAACTTGGGCAGCTGACCTGTTGCTGTCATTGAGGCGCGATTCACAAGATAGGGGGGGCTGATCTCTTCATAACCCCCTTCTTGGGTGTGTGTATTCAGCATGAATTGAATCAGCGCGCGCGCCAGCCGGGCACCATCTGCGCGAAACACCGAAAACCGAGATTTGGCAATTTTAACCCCCCGCTCAAAGTCAATGAGGCCAAATTGCGTGGCAACATCCCAGTGTGGTAAAACGCTTTGGCTCTGCTGGAAACGGTTTTTCAAGGCGTCTCCCCATGTGCGCAAGGTTACGTTGTCATCTGCCGAGCGCCCCTCAGGCGTTTGGGGATGCGGCAGATTGGGCATGGACAGCAGGAGGGCTTGCTGCTCGGTATCTAACGCATTCTTTTCGGTTTCAATTTGTTTGACGCGCTCACTCAGGCACCGCGTGGCCTCAATAATGTCGTCAGCCGATTCGCCAGCTTTTTTACGCTCGGCCAGTTGTTTGTTGAGGGCGTTGCGTTTGCTTCGAAGGAGTTCTTCCTCTGAAAGTAAACTCAGGCGGCGCTCATCAAGGGCCAGAATCGCGTCAATTGATAACTCAGGTAAGCGGCGCTGCAACAGGCTGGTAACCGTATCGGGAGCCTCTCGCAGTTGTTTGATATCGAGCATAAGGGCAATCCACAGAAAATTTCTAAAAACCTGTCATTAGCATACCCGATTTAGCCCCTGAAAATCGAGCCACTGGTTTATTGCGATGCCTTTAATTTTCGTGACGACTCGAGCATCCAGAGGCCTACCAGACTGATGCTCAACAGCACGGTCAACGCCAACGAGACGAGCGCCATGGAGACTGGATCTTGAGAGGGCGAGAGGATGGCGCCTAAAATGACCACCCCAATGACGCAACCCCGCCAGCGTGAAAGCAACATGGCTGTATTGACCAGTTTTGCAAGCCCCAGAATGAATATGACCAAAGGCAACTCAAACACGAGCCCCATTAACACGGTTAATCCGAGACAAAAATCGACGAAACGCGCTACGCTCAGTTGCACCACTGCCAGGTTGGCTCCAAACCCCAGCAGCCACGAAAGGGTCGGTGGCAAGACGGCCCAAAACGCAAAGCCAACCCCAAAGGCAAACAAAAAACTGCCCCCCCAGAGTGCCGTCCGCATCCAGAAGCGCTCAGCTTGTGTGAGTCCGGGGCTGGCAAAGCGAGCCACATGGTACAAAATCACTGGGGCAGACAGCGCCGTGCCCAGCCAAAGAGACAACTTAACACTACTGAGCAAGACCTCAGCAGGGGCAAGCTGCACCAGAATGACGCCTTTGGGAGCTAATGTGAGCAAAAACTTCAGTGTGGATTCACTTGCCAAAAAACATACCGCATTGGCGATAATCCATGCCAGTGCGCACCACAAGCCACGGTTTCGCAATTCGCTCAGATGGCTGACCCATAACGGTGCATCCTCTGGCAAGCGACTGAGCTCGGATGATTCCATGAATTGATTGAAAAACATAACGCGCTTTAAAAGCATAAATTGTAAACACTTGCCTCACAAATGCGCGGCATCCGTAGCCAAGGCGGTAACCCATCGACGATAATTTAATCCAAACTATGCGGTTATTCTGGCGTTGCCTAGTTTGTCAGTAAACCATAATTCCGCTGCCTCGTCTTCCGTCGCGTTTTCTCTTACGATGAGTGTTTCTCCAATGCCTTCAATGTCTTCTGTCACTGAATCTCTCGATGATATCCCCCACGCGCTCGATAAACCGGCGTCTCTCAAAACGACCGTCACCCTGGTCGGCCATGTCATTGATTCCCTGACGCTGACCAAGGTGATTGATATCATTCTGTCTCGGGGCGGCAATTATCTGGTCAATGAAATTCGTGTGGGTAACCACAAAAGTGATTTTTCCTATGTCACCTTGACCATAGAGGCGCCAAACGCTTCAACCCTGAGCGTCTTGCTGGCAGAAATTGCGCCGCATGGGGCGCGCCCGATGGGGACAGAAGGCCATGCAGATTTAGTCCAAGTGACGCAGGCGGGTGTTTTACCTGAAAATGCCTACACATTGCCTAATATTCCAGTTGCAGTCAACGTGAATACTCAGGGTGTTTCGGGATGGCTGCCTGTGGTGGCGCCCAATCGGCTTGAAAAAACCCTCGTTGTTGATTTAGTCAACAAAAGTGTGGATATTCGCGATTGTGCCAGTTTGCAAGTGGGAGACTGGGTTGTTTCAACTCCCAAAGGGCTGACCTGGTCTGAACCAACAGATTAACGGGGATCCAGATTGCCTCTTTGACTGAGCTGGTTTTGAAGTACGCGTGCCACCGTGTGATCACCACGTCCTTCCAGTTGTTGTGCCATGCTTTGTAAAAAGGCCTGGACATCCGTATTCAAGGCGGGTGCGTTTTTAGTGGCGCTTGATATTGGCGATTTGACGGCACTAACGCCTCTTGTGGCTGTTTTTGAGGCCACTCTTGGCAATAGCGCATTGAAATCTGAATTTTTGCCTTGTCTCGCTGCGACAGGCGAGCTGGACGGTTTTAACGGTTCTTGCCTTGAGCGCAGGGGCGTGTTTTTAGCAAGGGAAACAGGCATATTGGCCTGTTGATGATAGCTGGCCAGGGCATTTTTGATGCCAGAAGTGCCCTGTGGTGAGTTTGATTTGGCTTTGGATAGCAGGGAGCGATTTTCAATTGGAGCCTCTAAGCTTAACAGATCACGCTGTCCAGAGCTGCGGCCGGAAGTGGGTGTTTTTTGAGCCAATTTTTTCGCAGCCAAGGCCTCAGAGAATCCCAATTTTTCAGTCGTTTTTACTGAAGACTCGGGTGCTTGATGCCTACGCGCTGAGGGATTAATCGATTTTTTGATCAGTTTCAGGGCGATGAGACCCACCAGACAGCCGATGCCAACCAAACAGCCCAGAGTCATCAGCAGGATGGGCATGAGGTGCTTCTGTTGGTGGGCACTTTGAAAGGCTTTTCGAAACCCTTTGAGACTCAGAAGATCAGACCAGCGCAGTGTTTCTGGCGATGATGTCATGTCAACGTCAGCACTGGCCAGATTGTTCAAAGCGGATGGCTGCCTTGTAACTGTTGGCTCTTGATAGAGTTCGGAGGAGCCTGTTTCTGACGAAGCGAGATCTGAAAACCCAGGTTCTGGAGAACGGGCTTCTGGGGAAGTCGGAGCGGGCACCGAACGTGCTGGATGGCTTTCTGCGGGTACCTGAGGGGCTTTGGAAATCGTCTGGATAGACGCGGCGGAAGGTTTGACGAGTGTTTGGATGGTTTCAGCCTCAACAATCTTAGTTGGCTTTGGCTTAGTTGGCTTTGGCGTCATCGGTTTTGGCGTTGTTGACTCTGGTGTTATTTGCTCTGGGGCTTTTACAGGCGGGCTGTACCGTTCAGACTCGCTCAGGAAAATCTGTTGAGGGTTGCCCATCGGCTGTTTTAAAACCGGTAAAGAAAACCCTACCAACGGTTGTCCCAACTCTTGACCGTGCAAGCTCAGGCGAATATGATGCCCCGAGCGCTCAATCATAACGTTTTTGACGCGGTCTGTTTTTTTGAATCGGGTTTTTAACGTTGTTGCCGGCGACGGATCATCAATTTCTAGAATGATTTGGTGAGCATCGGTTTTTAAAAGTTTGTGCGGCACCGTTTGAGAGGCATGAAACGTCACTCGAACCCCAGAACCTGACGGCAGATCCGAAAAATCCACCTGTGACACGTCGCCATAAGCCGTTGACATCATCGCAACAGCCGCCACGATAATAAAAGGGCTAGAAATCAACCGTTTAAACAAGGGGTTTATGCGGTGATAGGGACTCATTGCAGCTCTCCGGTTATAAGGTTGGGCATGTATAAAATGCTTCGCTTGCGCCAACGATGCATTCAGACAATTTCAAAGGGCAATTACAAGCACCCAGGAAGACAGGGCTTCTAAACAATCTTTTGAGGATGGTTGTCAAATTCAGGCGCTCTCTCTACTCTGGATATAGTCATTCTGAATAAATTCATTCAATTGTTTGGTCTTTTTTACTTTAAGAGGGAACTATCCCCGATGACGTCCGCCAATAGGTGGAATTTTTCAAACCAACGGATCAATACCCCCGTCACCGCCAGGTTGCTTGGGGTGATGGTTTTAATATACGCCGCCACGAGTGTCGATACCCATTTTATTCAGGCGAGTCCCGTTTGGCTGATGCTGGGCAGCTTCTCCCCGGCTGCCCTTCGTGCTGGACACCTTTGGGTGTGGTTGAGTGCTCCGCTGATGCACGTTAATTGGCAGCATCTGGGTTCAAATGCTTTTGGAATTTGGATTTTTGGTCGTTTGCTGGAGCCTTTTCTCGGCTCTTGGCGATTTTTAATGGCTTTTGTCTTTTCTGCTTTTATGAGCCTGATGTTTAGCCTGTGGTTTCATTCAACTCCCACGGTGGGCGCCTCTGGCGGGGTTTACGGTTATATGGGCCTCTATTTAACGTTGGTTTTGATGAGTCAATCGCAACGCGCCAGATTTTTTCAGACCCTGCGCAGTATAGTGGTGTTTTTACTGGTTTTTTGGTTGATGGGGCTTCAAACGCAGCAATCGGTCAATGTATGGGGTCATGTTGGGGGCTTGCTGGGCGGGGTTTTGTTTGCGCTCGCATTGGCATGGCCATTTTCTCAACATCGCGGTATTGTCCCAAAAACAGTGCGACAAACCGAAGGCTCAGCCTCCCATGCTGCTGACGATGTCGCCCAGACCAAGCACAGCCTCGACACCTTCAGCTGATAGAGCCGATGGTTTTAACCCAGTTTAGCCGCCACGGTGGCCGCTTCTTCAACCGCACGGGCTAACACAGAGCGAATTTTGCCATCTTCCATAGATAACAGCGCGGCGATGGTGCACCCGGCGGGGGTGGTCACGTCATCTCGAAGGGCGGCAGGATGTCGGCCGGTTTCAAGCACCATTTTAGCGGCACCTAAAACGGTTTGTGCGACCAAAGTTAAGGCGATATCTCGTGGCAGGCCAACGCGAACACCGCCATCGGCCAAGGCTTCCATCATCAAATAGGCATAAGCCGGGCCACTGCCAGAGAGCCCTGTGACGGCGTCAAAATATGCTTCATCCAAAATTACGCAGCGGCCGACGGCCTCAAAAATTTGTTTGGCGTAGGTCAAATGATCGCCGTTGACCTGCGTCCCCCCGCTCAGAACACTCATGCCCTCGGCTACCAGTGCGGGGGTATTGGGCATGGCTCGAATGACGGGGTTTTGAAGCGGAGCCGATTCAGACGATAGCGCCGATTCTAAAGTGGCCAGCCGAACCCCGGCTGCGATGGAGAGAATCAGGGTGTGCGGGGGCAGGCCTGCCTGCTTGAGAGATTTGAGCACGGAGACGGCCTGATGCGGCTTGACGCAGAGCAAGAGGGTTTTGGTGTGCGCTAAATAGGGTTTAAAATCGGCGGTGGTGATGACGTTGAGTTTTTCTTGCGTGCGTTTTCGAGAGGCTTCTGCGCGATCCATAACCCAGAGGTCGGTTTTTTCAACCACCTGATGGTGGAGCAACCCTTCCAGCAGGGCTGTGCCCATGACGCCGGC
>JAYKJM010000071.1:0-7165 GCA_035285385.1 Vampirovibrionales bacterium | reverse complement strand
AAACGTCCACAAACAAACGGCAAGAAGAAGGCATCATGCAGCCAGTGTACCCCAAGCAGGCGGCAGCGGCTGAGACAAGGTTCAAACGCGCCAGCCTTGATGTCACGGACACACCAGGCAACTTCATACGCGCTGAGCATGGCCAAACCTACGATATTCAGTTAATAATGGAAGTATCCCGGCACCTTAATCGTTAGTGGCCTACCAATTTTTTCGCCATCGGTTCTGTTCGCCATACAGGCAGCCCGCACTCTGTCCCGTAAGTTCTCAATTGCATCAGGATTTCTTTGGGAAGGCCTAAAAGTTTGTATTATTTTGCGTGCGTTGCGACGAGCTTCAGAAGAAGTGCGATGAGCAAAACTTGATGGGCGTTTTAATAGAAGAAAATTCTGAACACTGCTAATGGGTGACTCTGGATACTCTCTCGTAAATTCAGTGATGACCTTTGCGTCGTCTCCCGTGAAAACAACCATGTCTCCATGTTTAAGACGTCTTATTCCATTTTGACTATGATTAAAAATTATATTTGTAATCTCTTCAAAGCCGTGAAATATCGGCAAGAAACGCCATCTTGAAGCTTGCCCCTGAGGGCCCCTATTTATAAACTCTTCAAGCCGAGCAAGGCGAACGTTACGCTTTTCTTCTGTTAGCCCGGGCACTAATCGACTCTTTGCCGCTTCAATTATTCCTTCAATGTATCTGCCATCCCCAACGAGCCTCCGCGTTAAAACCAATTTCTCTTGAGGAGGTAACTGTAAAGGTTGACCACTCGGTGAGTAAAGGTCTAATCGGCGAATGCCACCAAAATGCGGAGAAGCACTAAGAGCCGGATTGCGAACGGGGGGGGGGGTGACAGAAATTGAGGGGGGCATCATACAAAAGCGTCTTTTCAACAACAGGAAATCTTGCAATTTAAAGTATCATGAAAGAGGGAGGGAGAGAGAAAGCATTGATGCGCATTGTAAGTTCCCTCAAACAACATAATTGCTAAGCTTGCGTAGAAAATCTCGCGTTTCTTTGCAAAAATACACATTATGAAAATTGATGAAACCACCGTTCGCCATGTGGCCAAACTCGCCAGCCTTGATGTCACTGACGAGGAGGTCACCACCTTCTCCAAAGAGCTGAGCGCGATTCTAGATTATGTGGATCTGCTGAGTCAGGCCGATTTTTCTGCGCTCAACCCCGCCGATCGCCATCACGAGGCGGTGATCATATCCGGCTTGTCGCCATTGCGCCCCGATGTGGCCGAGCGTCGCTTTACCCGCCAGCAACTAATGATAAATGCCGCCTTGCCGCTCGATCCCGATGAAGACGCGTTTTTCAGAGTGCCCAAAATTCTTGAGTCCTAAGAAAGTATCCCCTTTGTATGAGCCAAACCAAATTCGTTTTTGTAACGGGCGGCGTCGTCAGCTCCCTGGGTAAGGGAATTGTGGCGGCCTCTTTAGGGCGCTTGCTGAAAGCTCGGGGGTTTTCGGTCTCGATTCTGAAATTTGACCCCTATATCAACGTGGATCCGGGCACCATGAGCCCCTATCAGCATGGCGAAGTATTTGTGACCGATGATGGCGCCGAAACTGACCTGGATTTAGGCCATTACGAGCGTTTTATTGACGTCAACCTCTCCAAATTAAACAACGTCACCGCGGGTCGTATTTATCAAAGTGTTATTGCCAAAGAACGTGAAGGTGCCTATTTGGGCGCCACGGTGCAGGTAATACCGCATATTACCGATGAAATCAAGGCTCGAATTCTCGAAGTGGCCCACGCCACCGCCCCGGATGTCCTCATTTGTGAGGTCGGAGGAACCGTGGGTGACATTGAAAGTTTGCCGTTTCTGGAGGCCATTCGTCAATTTCGCTACGATGTGGGCTTTAAAAACACCTGCATGGTGCACGTCACTTTATTGCCCTATCTTAAAACATCCGGCGAGCTTAAAACCAAGCCCTCCCAACACAGCGTCAATACCCTGCGCAGTATTGGTATTCAACCAGATTTGCTGGTGTGCCGTGCTGAAATAGCACCCTCAAGCAGTGAAACGCTCAAGTTGGCACAATTTACAAACGTCAGCCCGGAATGCGTCATCACCTGCCTGGATCAAAAAGTGCTCTACGATGTGCCGTTGGCTTTGGAGACAGAAGGGCTTGCCAAACGTGTTCTTGAAAAAATTGGCATGCCCGAGCGTGCTCAGCAAACGCCCAATATGGCTGCCTGGCGGGCATTGGGAGAAACCCTCAAGGCGCCCAAAAACACGGTGCGCATTGCCCTGGCCGGCAAGTACACAGAGCTTTCTGATGCCTATTTATCGGTCATTGAAGCGCTCAAGCACGGCGGCTTACAGCATCAGGCGGCGGTGGATATTGTCTGGGTGGATACAGAGGCTTGCATTAACCCAGAATCAACAGCCCACTTGCTCAAAGATGTCTCTGGCGTGATTATTCCTGGCGGTTTTGGCTATCGGGGTGTCGAAGGTAAAATTCAGGTGATTCGCCACGCCCGCGAGCACAAACTGCCGTTTTTGGGCTTATGTATGGGGCTGCAATGTGCCGTCATTGAGTTTGCCCGCCATGTGGCGCATCTTACTGATGCCAACAGCACCGAGTTTGAAGAAGAAACCGTGCATCCTGTGATTTCTTTAATGGATCATCAGCGAAAACTCACGCACAAGGGCGGCACGATGCGTCTTGGGCTTTACCCTTGCCATTTGAGCGCTGGCAGCCTTGCCAAGCAAGCCTACGATGCCGATGTGGTGATGGAGCGCCACCGTCACCGTTTTGAATTTAACAACGACTATCGCGACCGCCTAATGCAAGCCGGATTGGTCATTTCTGGCATGTCGCCCGATCGTCAACTGGTGGAAATCGTCGAACTCCCTCAGAGCAATCATCCACAGGCGCATCCGTGGTTTTTGGCCACGCAATTTCACCCCGAATTTAAATCCCGCCCCGATCGAGCCCACCCGTTGTTTGCCTCCTTCATGCAGGCCGCCTTAGAGGCCGCGTTAATGATTGCCGCATAAGTCGACGCTCTGACAACCGTGCCCTAAAAATGGCTATTCTTTTATTCAAGATGTTTCGCTTGTTGCTACTAACAGCCCGCATTTCAAGGTCTCTGTCAGCCAGTGCTATCGGGTACAGTCAAATCGAACCCCTGAAGGGGGTTGAGCCGTAAATTGACTCACTTTGTGAAACGCTTCTTCGACGCGTTTAAATTTGATTTCTGCCAAACGTTGTCTTTGACGCACCCGTTGCATGGTATCTTGCGAGTGGAAAACAGCGCTGAGCCATCCCGTTATGGCTAACCAGAATAGCCATAGCGGATTACCCTCAAACAACAACCGAAACGCCGATTGATAATACAAGGCTGTGTTGGTCACACGTTGACGCATCAGTGCGCATCTCCCAAATCACCTGATGACACATCAGGCCACCCTGGCATTACCCTCTAAAAAATCTATTGACACTATTGCGCGCTAAATCGTCTCCAGCGCTTTTTTGGCACCTTCGTAATTTTCTTTGACCATCTTTTTGAGCACATCTTGCTGGGCATCCAACATCTTGGTGACAGTTTCCAGGTTTTTGACCTTGTTGCTTAAAATTGTATCGGCGTTGGCCAATATTCGATTAGCCGACTGCTGAAATGAATTAATCACCGCGCCGGCCGCCCCGTTGAGAATACTGCCTGCCGCCGCGCCCGCCAAGCCATAAGGGCCCGCAAACGGTGCCAAGGTGGTCAATAAGCCCCCAATCCCGGAGACAATACCGGCAGCAGGTAATACAAAATTGCGCCCAAAACCAGCCCCTGCTGCCACACCTGCGGTTGCTCCAATGCCCGCCGCCGCGTAGCCGCCAGCAGTTGGCGCCAAAGCACCAGAGCCAATGCTTGCGGCACCACCAGCAATGGTGCCACTTTGCAAATCAAACCCTTCATCAAACGGCAGCGAACCAATACCCTGCGCCAAGGTCTGGGTGAGCTCAAAATTGGGGTTTAAAGGCGCCGCCCCGCCTGCCGTGATGCCAGCAACCTGAGAAAAGGGTGCCAGGCCAAATGAGGCCTGACCACCGGGAACAATCCCCGTGCCGCCGCCAAGGGGGGCCACATAAGAGGTTCCAGGAATGGTAATGGCTTCACTGCCCATGGTGGGCATCAGCGAAGACCCCCCGACTAATTTGGAGAGATTCATAAGGGTCATTGCAAATTTGCCGAGGCCACTGCCACCAATTGTGGGGCCAGAAGCGGTCAAATCCCGCAGACGGTCGTAGGTTTCAAAGAGTTCGGCCTTGGCATTGCCGCTCATTTTGCCGTAACTGTTCAAAATTACAATTTCTGAGTCGTTTTTATAGCTCATGCGGGGTAGGCTCCTTGCGATGAAAGTTATAAAAGTTTTTAAACAATCATTAATTGGTATTAAAACTAAAAAAGTATCAGCAACGTCTTTTAGGCTCACTGTTAGGCAAACGTTTTAAAGACCAGCTCGATGTTCTTGTCGATCACTTTTTTGACCGCATCAAGCTCCGTTTGAACCGATTCATGTTGGGTATCAACCCGCCGAAGCTGTAATTCAAGGGATTTATCCAGGCTTTGGATGGCGTTAATACGAAGCTGAATGTCTTGCGCTTCGTTTGAATCTGGGTTGAGATCTGCCATGGTAGTGAAAAGATTGCTTGCGGTATTGGCCAACTGCATACGAGATTGATTAATCTGCTGACCCGTAAGCTCCAGATCATTTTTGCGTGACGTCAGTAACAAATACCGCGATTGACTGGCAGCTAATCCCATCTCAACTAGACTCTCATCCTTCAAGACGTTATGGCTTTTTTCACACAGCCAAACGAGCCTGAGGTCGCTCAGCCACACGTTCTACAAAAAATAATCGACGTATCCCTCTGTTTCCTGAATCGTTGTTTTTTTCACACTGGACGTTGGCGGGGTATCATGTAGCGTCTTACTGGTTGACTCACCCTATGGTTAAACCGTACGCAGGTTCACTCGTAACGCCAAGAGTCACCCCCAAAGAAGTAACGAATTGTAAAAATTATTCCCCAAAAACCCTACGCCAAAGCACTTCCGCCGCGACCCGCCACGTGCACCAAAAACCCAGAGCCCTCCGTTACCGGATGAATACCATTCTTGAGAATACAACCCCGCTTGACCCCTTCCATCAATTCGCGACGCACGGGCTGAAAAAGGGTCTCGCCTTCACAAGCGTCGGCGGGCTCAATCCGAATCAAAACGCGCGTATCTTGCTGAAAATCATGCGCTTCAAGCAATCGATTCACAGCCACTCGCGCCTGTTGCTGAGTTAAGCCGCGCAAATCCAGTTCAAAATCCGCCGCATCAGGGTGCGCCCCAATAGGAATAATATCGTGCATGATCGAAAACAACCCTCATCATCGACGGCATCGCCTGAACGCTTGAGCGGTATTATGCCGGAATTGCCGAGGGCTTACAATCCATTGCCTTTTAAAATAGCCCCGATACCCCCCACCACCACACTCTCTGGCCGCCTCCCCCTCACAAAGGGTCTAAATCATCAAAAAGGATGTAAAATAACGTTATTGATCGCCCACAGACGGCGCCCCGTGTTTTTCAGAGAGGCCACCATGGATTTCACGCTATCTCCCGATCAAAAAGCCATTTGGCAATGGGCCAAGGATTTTGCAGATGATGTGATTGCCCCACGCGTAGAAGCCAATGATCGCGCGGCACGCTTTGATCACGACTTGCTTAAAGAGATTGCCAAGCAAGGGTTTTTTGGCGCAATTTTGCCCGAAAAATACGGCGGCCAGGGCATTGATCATATTGCCTATGCCTTGATGACAGAGGAAATCGCCCGTGTCTGCTCAAGCACGCGCACGCTGTTTTCGGTGCAAATTTCACTGGTTGAAAAACCCATCTGGCACTACGGCACAGATGATCAAAAAAATGAATACCTGCCAAAATTGTCTTCTGGCGACTTGATTGGCTGTTTTGGGCTTACAGAACCAAATGCAGGTAGCGACGCCGGCAATTTACAAACCAGCGCCAAAAAAGACGGCAATGATTATATTCTCAACGGTCAAAAAACCTGGATTTCCAACGGCACCATCGCCAATATTGCCATTATTATTGCCCAATCTGATGCCAGCCTGGGACATAAAGGCATGCATGCTTTTCTGGTGGAGACCAACACGCCAGGATTTACTGCAAAAAAAATGGAACACAAACTGGGCTTAAAAAGTTCCGATACCGCAGAGCTGTTTCTGGATAACGTCCGCGTGCCAGCCTCCTCGATGCTGGGGAAACCCGGCGAGGGGTTCAAAATTGCCATGTACTGCCTAGATCAGGGGCGCTTTAGTGTTGCTGCGGGCGGCGTTGGAGTCATGCAAGCCTGTATTGATATGAGCACCCAATACGCCAAGGAACGCATCACGTTTGGAAAACCCATTGGCGAGCACCAGATGATTCAGCAGCTGATTGCCGACATGGTCGCCGATTGTGAGGCCGGTCGGCTATTGGTACTTCAGGCAGCAGCCAAAAAAGACAAGGATGTTCGCAACACGCGAGAGACAAGCATTGCCAAATTCTTTTGCTCTGAGGCGGCCATTCGTGCCAGCAACAGCGCTGTGCAGATTTTTGGTGGCTACGGCTTTAGCGAAGAGTACCCGGCTGCCCGCGTGTATCGCGATGCACGGGTGTTGAACCTTTACGAGGGCACCAGCCAAATTCAACGCATGATTTTGGCGCAAGATGCCTTGGGCATGCGCCCTGCCAATGGGGTCGGCAGCCCGAGTAGCCCACTTGATCGCTACAGCCAATAAGTGACAGCCCTGGTGTACAAAAAAGAGCCAAGGAAGGTGTCATCCAAGGGTCAAGGGCTGCTCCGTTTTGCGCGCTTAATTAAAAATATTGGCAGAAGTGTCTGCGCTCTGTAAAGCGGCTCAAAAGCCTTTGGCACTGTATTGCCCGGATGCCGAGAGCCTGCAAGCGTTGCTTGCCTCAGGGGTTACCTTGCCTGTGCTGGGCATGGATGTGGCCATGCTGGCAGCCAGCTTGCGCCGCGCATTGACAAGCTGCCAGCAGGCGTTAATGGGGTGCCAGCAGGCGTTGACGCCTCGCTCGTATTGCAAAATGTAACAAATTGTAAGGTTTTGCCCAGCCGCTGTCACCAGGCGATATTGAGAGC
>JAYKJM010000070.1:0-5448 GCA_035285385.1 Vampirovibrionales bacterium | reverse complement strand
CACGGCAAGGTGAAGATGATTTACATTGACCCGCCCTACAACACGGGCGGCGATTTTGTATACCCCGATAATTTTAAGGAAGGGCTGGACACCTACCTAAAATATAGCGGCCAAGCCGATGATGAGGGCGTGAAATACAGCACCAACACGGAAAGCGGCGGACGCTACCACAGCAACTGGCTGAACATGATGGATCCCCGCTTGTTTATGGCCAAAAGCCTGCTGGCCGAAGACGGCGTGATTTTTGTGAGCATTGACGACCACGAAGTCGCCAACTTGCGAACCGTTTTAGATGAAATTTTTGGTTCTGATAATTTTGTAGATACCATTTGCTGGAAGAAAAAGTACGGAGGAGGTGCAAAGGAAAAACATTTGGTTTCTATGCACGAATACATCCTTATTTACGCAAGAAACAAATTGCTGTTGCCAGAAATAATGGTACCGTTAGATGACGAAAGTATCAGTAAATACTACAAAAATAAGGATGAGAATTATGCAACTAGAGGCGCGTTTAGAACACATCCACTAGAAGCTGTGCAATCTTTTGATATTAGAGAAAATTTGGCTTTTGCTGTGACTGCACCTGATGGAACCCCTGTATATCCTAAAAGGCAATGGCGTTGGGGTAAAGCTACATTTGATGAGGCGATAAAAAACAATGAAGTAATTTTTAATAAAAACAAGAATGGCGAATGGGTATTATATTCAAAACAATACCTTAAAAACCCTGATGGTTCTCAAAGAAAAACAAAAGCTCAATCTGTTATTGCTGATATTTATACGTTGCATGGCACGAATGAAATTATTGAATTATTTAATAATGCAAAAATATTTGATTTCCCAAAACCCACACAGTTAGTCAAAAATTTTCTTAACATTGGATCTTCAGAAGAAGATTCAATTATCCTAGACTTTTTTGCCGGTTCAGGAACGACTGCGGATGCGGTGATGCAACTGAATAAGGAAGACGGTGGCAACCGCAAGTATATTTTGGTGCAACTGCCGGAACCTACCGACGAAAAAAGCGAAGCCCACAAGGCGGGTTTCCCCACCATCGCCCACATTACTCGCGAACGGGTACGCCGGGTCATTGCCAAGCTGAAAGATGAAAACAACGGCAAGCTGATTGACCCTACCCAAGGACAGGATTTAGGTTTCAAGGCCTTTAAACTGACGGCCAGTAACTTCAAACTCTGGAACCCCGATACCGCCCCCACCGATGCCACCGAACTGGCCAAGCAGCTTGAACTCTATGTGGACAACATTCAGCCCGGCAAAACCGATGAAGCCATTTTGTACGAGATTATCCTGAAAGCAGGCTTCCCCCTCACCGCCAAAATTGAAGCCCAGATCATCGGCCAGCAAACCGTGTATGTCGTCGAAAACGGCGCACTCCTCGTGTGTCTTGCCGACCCGATTGAAGAGGCCACCTTGCGCGGAATGCTTGCCCTGAAGCCCGTCAAAATGGTTGCCCTCGATGTGGCTTTTCACGGCAACGACCAGCTTAAAACCAACATCCGCCTGCAAAGCGAACAAACTGGCGAAGGCGACCAAAGCCGTACCCAGTTTGTGACGGTTTAGGGGGCAGTATGACGTCCGCCAAACAATCCACTTGTCAAGAATTGCTTGACAACTCAACCTGTAAGCAATCCTTACAAGTTGCCGAGGTGTCTCCATGAAGCTCCAGCTTGATGCCAGTCAGCGTTTTCAGCTTGACGCCATTCAGTCGGTGGTGGACTTGTTCAAAGGGCAACCCTTGGCGGGCAGCACCTTTGAAATGACCAGTACATTAGGCGGCGAGTTTGGCCTTAAGCAAACGGAAATGGGACTGGCCAACCACCTTGTTTTGTCGGATCAGGGCATACTGTCCAACTTGCAGGAAGTTCAAGCCCGTAATGGTTTGACACACTCTGGTGAACTATTGGGGGATCGGATAGCCGAACAGTTTATCCCGCATTTTTCGCTGGAAATGGAAACAGGCACGGGTAAAACCTATGTGTATTTGCGGAGCCTTCTGGAGCTAAACAAACAGTACGGCTTTACAAAGTTTATTATCGTGGTTCCCGGCACACCGATCCGCGAAGGGGTTGCGGCCAGCTTTGGCCTGCTGAAAGAGCATTTTGCCGTGCTTTATGAAAATACCCCTGTCAATTTCTGGGTGTATGATTCCAAATATGCGTCCCGCTTGCGCGAGTTTGCCGCCAGCAACCAGATTCAGGTCTTGCTGATCAACATTGAAGCCTTCCGCAGCAAGGACATGGCCATTCTGCACAAGGAGCGCGACCAGACCAACGGGCACAGACCCGTTGAGTTTATTCAGGCCACCCGCCCGATTGTGATTCTGGATGAGCCGCAAAACATGGAATCCGAAAAAGCCAAGGAGGCGGTAGCCAGCCTGAATCCGCTTTGCACCTTGCGCTTTTCAGCGACCCACCGAAACCCTTACAACGTGGTGTATCGCCTCGGCCCTGTTAAAGCCTATGACCTGGGCTTGGTCAAACGCATTGAAGTGGATTCTGTGCTGGAGAATCCCAACTTCAACACCCCGTTTATTCAAGTGGAATCTATTGAAAACACCAGTAAGAACCGCATTGTTGCCAAGCTGAAAATCGACGTGGAAACCAAAGGCAGCCCCGTCCGAAAGAGTATTACCGTGGTTCACAACGGCTTTGATTTGGCCGAAAAATCAGGGCGTGAGCAGTATCAAGGCTACATCGTGCAGGAAATCAATTCTGGTGAAGGCTATATTGCCTTTAGCAATGGCATAACCCTGAATGTGGGGGACACTCACGGCGGCCAGACGGATGATCGGATGAAAATCCAGATACGGGAAACCGTGAAAGAACATTTTGACAAAGAGCTGGCTATCAGCCGTTTGCCAGAAAACCAACGGCTGAAAGTGTTATCGCTGTTTTTCATTGATCGGGTTGCCAATTATCGCGGAGAGACCAACGAACCGGGGAAACTAGCCGTTTGGTTTGAAGAAGCCTATCAGGAACTTGCCAGCAAGGAACGCTACAGCTCTTTAAACCGCCCGCCTGTTGAGCAGGTACATGATGGCTATTTTGCCCGTGACAAAAAATCAGGGGCATTCAAGGACACTAAAAGCGAAAACGATGCGGATCGGGATGTGTATGCCTTGATCATGAAGGATAAAACCCGGCTGTTATCGCCTGAAGAACCCTTGAAGTTTATCTTTTCGCATTCAGCTTTGCGGGAAGGGTGGGACAACCCGAATGTTTTTCAGATATGCACCCTGAATGAATCTCATTCCGAGATCAAGAAACGTCAGGAAATTGGCCGAGGCTTGCGCTTGCCTGTTCGTGTTTCCGGGGAGCGGTGTTTTGACCCACAAATTAACCGTTTAACCGTTATTGCTAACGAAGCCTACGACGACTTTGCCCGTAAACTTCAGGAAGAGATAGAAGAAGAAACGGGCGAGAAATTCGCAGGACGCATCAAAAACAAGCGAGATCGCAAACCAGTTGCTTTGAAAAAAGGCTGGAGATTAAACGAAGACTTTAAAGCTTTATGGGATCGTATCAGCCAGAAGACAGTTTATTCTGTGCGTTACGATACCCAAAAACTCATTCAGGATGCAGCAGCGGCGTTTGCCAAAACACCCAAGATCACGGCTCCAACCTTTAGCATCCGTAAAAGTGCTATTGCTGTTACCGAGGCTGGACTAGAAGCAACCCTTAAAACTACCCGTGAGGAAGCCGTCAATCATGGAGGGAAGCGCATTCCGGACATGGTGCGCTATCTACAATCAAAAACCGAACTAACCAGAGGGACAGTTGCCCAAATCTTGATTCAGTCGGGCCGATTGCAAGAGGCCATGCTGAACCCACAGGCTTTTATGGAGCAAGCCCTAGAGGCCATTCAGGGAGTGTTGCGTAACCTGATGGTAAACGGCATTTCCTATGAAAAAATAGCGGGCGACTTCTATGAAATGCTGTTGTTTGAACAGGAAGAAGTTGAAAGCTATCTGGATCGCTTGATTAAAGTTGAACATTCCATTTTTGACTATGTGGAATATGATTCTGAAACAGAACGGCTGTTTGCAGAACAGCTTGATCGGCTCAGCGATATTAAATTGTTTGTGAAACTGCCCAACTGGTTCAAGGTTCAAACCCCAATCGGGAGTTATAACCCGGACTGGGCAATCGCAAAGGAAGCGGATCAGAAGCTTTATCTAGTTCGGGAGACCAAGGGAACGGATCAGCTTTCGTTGTTGCGTACCAGTGAAATAATGAAAATTGAGTGCGGGCAGGCTCATTTTAATGAGCTTGAGGTTGATTTTGCAGTGGTACGCACAGCAGCAGAGGTATAACGATGGCCGATTTACCGACTTCCAGTCGATTGGTAGATGCTTACATCAAGGTTGCAGATGATGTAAACAGGAGCATTATCCTGACCGCTTTACGCACAAAGACACCTGTCATTGTTTCCGATGATCAGGGCAACATCCTCAGGCTAGATGCCAAAGAACTGGCCAAAGAATACGGGATTGAGGAGTGAATAAGTGGATAAAATTACTCAGCTCAAAAAGATTAAAGGACATAAAATATTCAAAGACTTTGCTTGGCAAAGTAATCTGGACGATTTTTCTGAAAAAAATGTTATCTATGGCTGGAATGGATCAGGAAAGACCACGCTATCAAA
The DNA here is from genome assembly GCA_035285385.1 of Vampirovibrionales bacterium. Taxonomy (GTDB): domain Bacteria; phylum Cyanobacteriota; class Vampirovibrionia; order Vampirovibrionales; family JAJTHC01; genus JAYKJM01. Next base: position 783 of record JAYKJM010000070.1, on the reverse strand, counting down.
CATTTTTCGGGCAATGGAGAAAAAGCAGAGTATTACTGAAGGCGAAGTGACTATTACCATAGGAAGTAGCAGCATTTCCGGTTCAACTTTTGCAACCAGCCAGTTACCCAAAATCCGTGTTTTTAATCGAGATTTTGTTGAAAAAAGCGTGTTCAAGGTTGACAATGGACAATCCATTACTCCTGAAGCTATTTATGTTCTTGGTGAAGATAGCGCAGAGAAACAACAGCAGCTGGAAACAGCTAAAACACAGTTACAAAACCTGAATCAGCAGCTAGTAAATCATCAAACAACTAAATATAATAGCGAGTTAGCAGCAGATAAGATTGCAACCGATACTGCAAAAACAATAAAAGAATTTATCTTGCTTGGTAATTATAACAATTATGATAAACGAAAATTCAAAACCGCTTTTGAAACTATTTATCAAAATTACACAGGCTATGTTCTGAATGAGAAGAGTCTTGCTGAAAATATCAGTAGAATGAACGCTAGACAGGGTGAAATGATTCAGGAAATTGCTTTCAAGCCACCTGAATTAAATCAGATTGCCCTAAAAGCGACTGAACTTTTATCAACCAGTATTACCTCTCAAGTGATTGATAGCTTGCAAAAGGATGCGGAATTATCAGTATGGGTTGAACAAGGTTTAGGCTTGGTCAAAACAAGAAACACAAGCACTTGCTTTTTCTGCGAACAGGTATTGCCACCAAACAGGATTCCTTCTTTGGAAGCGCATTACAACGATGCCTATACAAGTTTCAAAAACAGACTTACTACTTT
>JAYKJM010000069.1:0-5055 GCA_035285385.1 Vampirovibrionales bacterium | reverse complement strand
ATAATTTGAGTGCGGCGCGTGGCCTACCTCCTGCTGCGAATTTCGAAACAGCGATCAATCAGCTTTACACGCAAGGCCAACAAATTATTAACAATAGCGCACAAGTTTCACGGGGAGTTCAGGAGCCTACTGGCAGCGCGTTGTCGCAACCTGCTGCACCAAACCCACAAACAAATTCCCAGCCGTCTACAGCCACGCAAACGCCAGACAAAACACTGGCTGCAGCCAAAGCGCAACTGATTCAGAAAATCCAGGCCTCAGCTCTTTCGGACACTCGCAAGCAAGACCTCATTCAGCAAGTTAATTCTGAAAATTACACTCCTGAGCAATTGAGCGCAATATCAACCCAGCTTGACGCGTATGCAAACGCACAGGCAATGAGCGCTCAAGCCTCGCAACAAGGGGATGGCTTCGTTACGCTTGCCGAGGATTTGCAAAAAGACTGGCAACAGAAAGACCAGAAAAAGGGCATGTTTGGTGCCATGGCTGATGCCTGGACGGGTTTCACTGGTGGTAAGACCATGCAAGATGTTGGGGAAAAATCCAAAAAATTAAAAGAGCTTGCCTCGGATATTCAGCAGGGTATTAAAAATGGCGATAGCGCGCGTACAATTGCTCGCAAACAAGAAGAATTCAAAAACCTTTATCAAGAAGTCACTGGAAAACAGCTTGGCGATGATGTTGTTTCTGAGGCTCAAAAAGCGGGGAGCAGCAACGCGCTAGAAAACTCTGACGCTGCAAAAACTCTCAAAAACAATGTCGGCATGGTCGGTGATGTTGCATCCACGGCAGGGGCTTTGATTGGTGGTGCCCTTGGTAGCATCATCATTCCTGGTGGCGGAACTCTGGTTGGTGCCGCTATTGGAGGCGCAGCTGGCAAAATGCTCGTTAGCGGTCTGAGTGGTCAAGCAAAGGACACCAACGAAGTGTTGGTGGATGGCTTGCAAGGTGCCATTTTTGGGGCATTGCCCGTTGGCATTGGCGGCATGATCACGAAAACGGCGTTCAAACCGTTAGGAGCACTCGGCGGTGCCATGCTCGCAGGCGGTCTGGAAAGTGGTGCAATGACCACGGTGAGCGAAGTACGCGCAGGTATTGATGACAAGGATCATAAATTCAACGTTGGTAATGTGATTGGTAGCACCGTGTTTGGGGCAGCCACGGGCAGGGTATTGCACGGCGTGCTGAGCAACACACCCGGCCTTAGACGCTTAACAAAAGGAACACCCGCTAAAAGTTCAGCCGCATCGACAAGCGCACCCTCCACGCCAAGCGCACCCTCCACGCCAAGCGCACCATCGACGTCAATTCCCATTACGGTCGAGGATATCCCACAATGGTTGGGCAGTCGCAAAGAGATGATTTCACGCTTACAAGGCAAACGTCTGGATCAGGCTGGCATTGGTTCTCAAGGGCGAGTCAACATCAATTACTATATGCCCCAAAACAATTCAGGTGCCATGCAACAATTACAAAAGGCCATCTTAGAAGGTAACCGTGATTTAGCTGCTGAAATACTCAGAAAAACCCGCTTCAGTCGGTTAAACCCCGCCGAACAACGTTGGTTTCCTGAAGCTTTAAAGAAAAGAATTGATGATAATGCGCAGGCACTTGCAGAGGGACTGATTGAAGACGCCCCTGCAGATGCAATTTTAAATATGAGTATTCGCAAAACCTTAAATGGTGCTGAACCACTACCTGTTACAGGAAGAGATCTTCAATTTGAACTCGCAAGCAACAAAATGCAATTAGGAAACTATAATCTGAGTCGCTTGAGCGATGCGGAAGCAACCAGAATTTACCAGCTGGCGCAACTGGCTAAAGCTGATCCAACTCAATATGCACAAGTTCACCAGTCGATAAACTCCGTATTACTCGGCAAAGGTATTGCAAACAGTAACCCGCTCAGGCTGGCTTCTGAGCGCTGGAACTTTTATTCTCAGACAAGAAACGGAACACCCCTGACAAGAGCCAGCTATCGTGAAACTTTGCAACGTGATGCAGATGAAATGACAGATAATATTTTGGCGCTGTTTAGTATTCCCAGCCCCCCAGCTTCATTACCTGCACCAACGCCAGCTATTGCAACAGTAACAACCACAACAACCGCATCAAACCCAATTATAAATGGCCTCCAAGCCTTGGGCAGCAAGGCCAATAACGCTTTGACGGCGTTAAAAAACAGACTTAGCCCTGCAACACCTGCAGCAGGGGGAACACCCTAATTTAACCACTGCAACTCATACAACTATCAGGATCATCGAGGGCGCAGGCAATTTCGGCCATTCGCTCGGTGATGGTTTGGGTTGAGGCTGGCACGACGGATGGCATTGGGTTATTGCCCAGTGGCAACGCCATTTGATCACGATTTTCAACACTATTTAACATGATTCGAGGGGATAATTCTGCCTCGCGTGCTGGTAAATCCGCATGCGGGGCATTTTCTTGCGCAGCAGCAGCCTTTGGCGCATAAGCCGAAACATCGCTTTGCACCGAGCGCGTTGGCTGCTCCAAGGCAGTTTTATCAATCGTAAACTTAATGGCCTCCGTGGCCGCCTTGCTGCGAAGGTAATACATCCCCGTTTTCAAGCCCCGCTTCCAGGCATGAAAATGCAAGGAGGTGAGCTTGGCAAAATTGGGATCCGCCATATGAATATTCAAGCTCTGGCTCTGGCAGATAAACGGCCCGCGATCGGCGGCCATATCCACGATGGTGCGCTGTTTGATTTCCCAGACGGTTTTATACAGCGCCTTGATGTGATCCGGAATGCCAGGAATTTCCTGAATCGAACCGTTGGCCACAATGATTTGATTTTTCAGAGCTTCGTTCCAGACCCCAAGGCGAATCAAATCCCGCACCAAATGTTTGTTAATGACCGCAAACTCTCCTGAAAGCACCCGGCGGGTGTAAATATTGCTGGTGTAGGGCTCAAAGCACTCGTTATTGCCTAAAATCTGCGAGGTACTGGCAGTGGGCATTGGCGCCAATAACAGACTGTTTCTGAGACCATGGGCGGCAATTTTTGCTTTAAGCTCCTGCCAATTCCACCGACCAGAAGGCTGAACGGGCTGATTGCGATCATCGCGCCACAAATCAAATTGCAGCTGCCCGCGGCTTGCAGGCGAGCCTTCAAAGGTCTCATAGGCACCATCCTGACGGGCCAGCTCACAGGAGGCCTCCAGAGCCGCAAAATATATGGTCTCAGAAATATCCTTGTTCAGCTGGGCAGCATCCGGACTATCAAACGGCATGCGCATCAATATAAAGGCATCCGCAAGCCCCTGAATACCCAAGCCAATAGGACGATGGCGACGGTTGGAGCGTTCTGCTTCCTCAGAAGGGTACTGGTTAATATCAATAATTTTATTGAGATTTCGCGTGATGGTGTGCGTGACGGTGCGCAACATTTCAAAATCAAACACCGGCTTTTCAATAAACTCGCCTGTAGCGGCCTGCAACGGGGACGAGCCTGGGGCTTCAAGCACGGTGTTGACAAAACGCGGCAATGAAATAGAGGCCAGGTTACAGACGGCCGTCTCATCTGGCGAGGTAAATTCAATAATTTCTGTGCACAGGTTACTGGATTTTATGGTGCCCAGATTTTGCTGATTGCTTTTGGCATTGCAGGCATCTTTAAAGAGCATGTAGGGGGTGCCGGTTTCAATTTGAGCCTCCAAAATGGCAAACCAGATTTCCTGAGCCTTGACGGTGCGTCGGGCTCGGCCTTCTTGTTCGTAGCGCGTGTAGAGGGCTTCAAATTCGGCTCCCCAGCAATCGGAGAGGCCGGGCGCTTCGTTGGGGCAAAACAGACTCCAAACCCCATTTTCTTCAACCCGTTTCATGAATAAATCGGGTATCCAAAGCGCGGTAAAGAGGTCTCGGGTGCGCAGCTCTTCCTTGCCATGGTTTTTACGCAATTCAAGAAAATCAAACACATCGGCATGCCAAGGCTCCAAGTAAATGGCAAAGGCACCCTTGCGCTTGTTGCCACCTTGATCCACGTAGCGTGCGGTCTCGTTGAAGACTCTTAGCATCGGGATAATACCGTTGGAGGTGCCATTGGTACCGGCAATATAGCTGCCCGTAGCGCGAATATTATGAATATGCAAGCCAATACCCCCGGCAGCCTTGGAAATTTTAGCAATTTGGCATAGGGTTTCATAAATCCCACTGATGCTGTCATCTTTTGGGGCAAGCAAAAAGCAGGAAGACAACTGGGGATTGGGGGTCCCTGAATTAAAGAGCGTTGGCGAAGCGTGAATAAACCATTTTTGAGACATCAGGTCATAGGTCTCGATGGCAGGCTGAGGATTGCCTTTGGCCAGCTCGTCTTTATGAATACCACAGGCCACACGCATCAAGAGATGCTGGGGGCGCTCCATGACCTGGCCGTTCATCCGCAACAGATACGAGCGCTCGAGGGTTTTAAAACCAAAATAGTCAAAATCAAAATCACGGCTGTAGTCAATGGCGTTATTCAGGCGCTCGGCATTGGCCAACACGGCCTGGTATACGTCTTCTGCAATGAGGGGAGCATGTTTTGCGGTTTTCGGATTAATATAAGCCCGCATTTGATCAATCACCTGTGAAAAGGTTGGACTGGTCTTTTTGTGCAAATTACTGATGGCAATGCGCGCGGCCAGCTTGGCGTAATCTGGGTGAATGGTAGACAGCGATGCTGCTGTTTCGGCCGCCAGAACGTCAAGCTCCTCTGTGGTAACGCCATCGTAAATTCCCTCAATCACTTTTTTGGCCACCTCAATGGGATCCATGTAGACGCGATCCAGGCCAAAACACAGGGCTTCAATACGGCGGGTAATTTTATCAAAATAAACCGGTTCGCGTTGTCCGTTGCGTTTGACGACGTACATGCCGAAAGCTCCTTGCCTTGAACGTGACACTGTAAGAGTAAAAGGATAGCCGTAAAGTGATGCTGCTTAAAACCTGTTGATGTTGCCTAATGTTTACAATTTTAACTACTTTTATTGTAGGCGATTAACCATTGTGAAATTGAAGTGTGACACTGAAGTCAGTAACCATTAAAACTTTTAAAA
>JAYKJM010000068.1:0-6367 GCA_035285385.1 Vampirovibrionales bacterium | reverse complement strand
TTATTTTTTCAAGCCTTGGCCTTGCGGTGGGGCTGCTTTCGGGGTTGCTGGGTATTGGCGGCGGTATGATTTTAATTCCGGCGCTGATGGTCTGCTTTAGTCGCCAATATACCTTGGCGCAGTTGACAGGTTTTGCCGCGCTTCAAACCCTGGCAGCGGGTCTCTCTGGCAGTTTTGTTCACTGGCGAGCCGGCAATCTCTCTTGGCCTTTTGTCTTGTGGATTGCTTTGTTTGCAATTCCAGGGGCATATTTAGGCGGCTGGCTGACGGCCTGGATTCCTGAAATTGGCCTTCTGGTGATGTTAATAATGATGCAGGGGCTAAATTTGATACTCTTCTGGCGTCGCAAACCCGATACCACCCTTGCACTAGCTGATGCGCCTTTTTGGCCCATCGTGCCAAGTGTTCAAAAGTGGCTTGCACCCTCCTCGTTTATTATTGGCGTGATTGCCGGCTTGTTTGGCATCGGTGGGGCGGTGTTCATGGTGCCTCTGCTTCATGATCGCCTGCATGTGTGCTTGCGAAAGGCCATTGGCATTGGCTCTGGCTTGGTGCTGATGACTGCCGTTGCCACCGTCACCAGTAAAATTCAATCAGGGCAAGTGGCGCTCATGCCAGCATTGATGTTAGCCTTCAGCGGCCTTTTAGGTGCCTGGATAGGAGCGCGCTTGAGTCGGGTGGCATCCGCTGGCCTTCTTAAAATTGGCCTCAGTGGGGTTATGGTTTGGGGGATGGTGCAGGCGGCTCTCAGAATGTGGGTTTAAGGGGGCGCTGATTTGCCGGCCACATCTCTTGGCCGCATTTGCCGAAAGCTTCTCATACATCAGCGCAGATTTTTTGTGTCTCTCTTTTTTTTGGATGGGTTTTGAGTTTATTTTTGAGTACACTAACTTGTAATTGTGAAAGTCGTTATTAACACTATTTTGAGGGTGATGCAGGAGCTTCGGTCATGTCATTATTGGCGACAAAAGATTTTGTGGGGGATGCTTTGAACTATTCACAATCTGACTTGCTGCATGGGCTCAATCCAGCCCAGCAAGCCGCTGTGACCTTCGGCCATGGCCCTTTGTTGGTTTTAGCGGGTGCTGGCAGTGGTAAAACAAAGGTTTTAACCTGCCGTATTGCACAGCTGCTTCAACATACACCCCCGCCTTTGGGTCCTGTGGCGCCTGGTGAAATTATGGCCGTAACCTTTACCAACAAAGCTGCCAAAGAAATGCGGACACGGTTGGCTGCCCTTGTGGGGCAAGCAGAAACGGAAGGCATCTGGCTCGGGACGTTTCACAGTATTTGCGGTCGCATTTTGCGCCGCGATATTATGCACTATAAAAATCCATCCGGTCGGCAATGGACCAGCAATTACGTTATTTATGATACCGATGAATCGCTTTCTGTTTTAAAACAGTGCCTGAAAGCCTTAAATCGTGATGAAAAGCTTTACCCCCCCAAAGCGTTGCGCGCGCAAATTAGTGCGCTCAAAAATGACGGCCTCGATGCCTATGCCTACGCGTCATCTGCCCGCAATTTTCGAGAAGAACAACTGGCACAAGTGTTTGATGCCTACGAAGCCACGCTGGCTGAAAATAACGCGCTTGATTTTGATGACCTCTTGTTAATTTGCGCCCGCCTGTTTCAGCAACGTCCGGATGTGTTGGAGCAATACCATGAACGCTTTCGCCATATTTTGGTCGACGAGTTTCAGGATACCAACAATTTGCAATCGGAGTGGATGCGTGCCCTTGCACTTGGCGCCTATGCCCAGCCCAATGCCACGTCTGTCCAACCAGATGCTGCATTTTGGTCACGCCGTACCTTGACGGTCGTGGGTGATGTGGATCAATCCATCTATAGCTGGCGGGGAGCCAATTTTAGGATTCTCCTGAGTTTTCAGCAGGATTTTCCAACTGCGACGTTGATTAAACTGGAGACCAATTATCGCTCAACCGGCAATATTATTGAACTGGCCAATACCCTGATTGAAAACAATACCGAACGGTTGCCCAAAACCCTCAATGCGCACAAAGGCAAAGGAACGCCAGTTGCCTGTATTGAAGCGGAAGATGATCGCGATGAGGCCTACAAAGTGACCCATTGGATTTCGCAAACCGCTCGTCGGGAGGGAAAAACCCTGCGCGATTGCTGTATTTTGTATCGAACCAACGTGCAAAGTCGCGCGCTGGAAGAAATTCTGTTAGCCAAGGGGATTCCCTATACCCTGGTGGGCGGGGTGAAATTCTACGAGCGCCGTGAAGTGCGTGATGTGCTTGCCTACCTGATTACCCTTTACAATCCCTATGATGCTCAAAGTGTGAAGCGCAGTCTCAATGCGCCAAAGCGTGGCATTGGTAAAGTCACCCTTGAAACTCTTGAAGGCTGGGCCAAGTCCAAGGCGGTGTCATTCTATGAAGCGCTCTCCATGGCGGATCACATTGATGGGCTAAAGCCGGCTGCCAAAAAAGCCATTGGGACTTACGTGGCTTTAATAGAGGCTTTGCGTCACAAGATGACAGAATTACCCTTGGGGGATCTGATGGCCATGGTGATCGAGACCAGTGGTTATCTTCAAAGCCTTAAGGAAGACGATGCTGAAGAGGCCGAAAGCCGGATGGCAAACCTGGAAGAGCTCATTCGAGTTGCCCAGCAGTTTGTTTCAGAATCGGCAGCGATGGTTTCTAAAAATGACACTCTAGAGCCTGCTTCTGACAATGCCAGCGCGTTTTATGAAACCCTCGGCAATTTCTTGACGCATATGGCCTTGTTAAGTGATCTCGATACTGCCAACACCAACGATCCAGCCACGGACAAGCTTGTGCTGATGACCGTCCATGCGGCAAAAGGGCTGGAATTTCCGATTGTGGCAATTTGTGGCATGGAAGAAGGCCGATTCCCCCACTTTCGAAGTATTGACAGCTCGGAAGGTATTGAAGAAGAACGCCGCTTAATGTATGTGGCCATTACGCGCGCCGAACAACATTTACTGCTCACGTTTGCACGCCGCCGCTTTGTGTTGGGAGAAATGCAATACGCAACCCCGAGCCGATTTATGAAAGAGCTGCCTCTCCACTTGATTGAAGGCGATTTTTCCTTGGATCGTCGTTCTGCATCCGGCTATGGCAGCGATAGAAACGACTCGCGTTTTGGCAGCCAGTACGGACGCCCCTCTCCGACAGCTGCCACCGCTGGCCGTCGACCCACAAGCACCGTCTCGAAACCCGTCAGTGCGCAACCCGTCTCTGCCGGCAAAACCATGCGGGTTTTTACAACCGGCGACACCGTGCAGCACCCATCGTTTGGCAAAGGCAAAGTGGTTCAGGTGCTCGGCAGTGGATCAAGTACGCTTTATAGCATTGAATTTGAGGGTGTAAAAGGCAAAAAAGTCTTTGATCCCAAATTCGTGAAACTCGATTAAGCTCTGGATTGCGCCTTGTTGAGGCAACCCCCTAGTGAGGCGATAACTTTTCGCTCACTGGCACGTTGCGCTCCGGACGACGATCGGCAGCGGTTGTGATGCGCACTGTTCCTTGCCCCAATAGATCCAGCAGGTCGGTCACCGTCATAATGCCCACCAGCACTTCGTGCTCATCTAAAATAGGCAAACAACCGATAGACTCTCCGCGCAACAGGTTGGCAGCTTCTCGAAGGCTGGTATCGGGGTGAGCGCTAATAATTTGAGGCTGCATCAGCTCGGCCACCAGTTTGCCCTGGCGCATGGCTTCACCGCGGGCACCCCCCAAATCTCGATGCGACAAAATACCAACAACGCTTTTGCCTCGGGTGACAACCAAGTGATAAATGTTTTCATCATCCATTTTTTGCCAGGCACTCTGCGCCGATGCTTCCAGGTCGATGGTGACGACTCGCGGATTCATGATGTCTGACAGTCTCATGGTTAAACCCTCCCAAATGCTGCTCCCAGTAGGACTTCTAACAGCTCTACTTTAGCATTGGCAGGCTTCAGGTTGGCGGATTCATCATTTTTTATTAGGGTTTGCTCCAGAGTTACAGGAGCACGCTGCGCTCAGGGAAACCAAAATAACGACAGTGGCTTCCATAACGGATGCTTTGGTAGACAGGGCGATGGCTATTGGCTAAACTATCAAAAATTTGTTGTGCGCTACTTTAAGATTTACCAAGAGATTTACAAAGGTTGAGGTTTCGTATGTTTCACAAAAAAGCGGTCGTTTTAACGTTGTTTGTGCTTTTGGGGGTAGCATTGACGTTGACCATTCTTGCCGCCGCTCCATCAACGACCTCTGATGCACCTACTAGCATTGAATCGCTTGAAAAAGCCGCGCTGCAGGGGAATCCAACGGCGCAGCTTGGTTTAGGGCTACTGTATGTCAACGGCCACGGCGTGCCGAAAGATTATGCCATGGCAAAACTGTGGGTTGAAAAAGCCGCGCTGCAGGGGGATGCAGAGGCGCAATATAATTTAGGGTGGCTGTATGGCAACGGCCAAGGCGTGGCGCAAGATTATGCTACGGCAAAACTGTGGTTCGAAAAAGCCGCGCAGCAGGGGCTTGCAGAGGCGCAGTATAATTTAGGGCTGATGTATTACTACGGCCACGGTGTGCCGAAAGATTACAAAATGGCAAAACTGTGGGTTGAAAAAGCCGCGCAGCAGGGGCTTGCAGAGGCGCAGTATAATTTAGGTGTACTGTATGACAAAGGCCACGGCGTGCCGCAAGATTATAAAATGGCAAAACTATGGTATGAAAAAGCCGCGCAGCAGGGCAATGTTATGGCGCAGTATAATTTAGGGGGACTGTATTACAACGGCCACGGCGTGCCGCAAGATTATGCCACGGCAAAACTGTGGTATGAAAAAGCCGCGCTGCAGGGGAATGCAGAGGCGCAGACTTATTTAGGGTGGCTGTATGACAACGGTCGAGGCGTGCCGCAAGATTATAAAATGGCAAAACTGTGGTATGAAAAAGCCGCGCTGCAGGGGAATGCAGAGGCGCAGTCTAATTTAGGGCTACTGTATGCTCAAGGCCACGGCGTGCCGAAAGATTATAAAACCGCTTACGCCTGGCTAAACGTTGCCGCCGCCAGTGGATACCAAAACGCTATAAAAGCCAGAGAGTTGATTGTCTCAGCAATGGATGCATCCACGCTGGCTGAGGCGCAGGCGCTCTCTAAAATTTATTTAGAGAAATACGGCTCAAAAAAATCACAGTAACCTCAATCGTATTCACCATTGGTATTAAACAGTATTGATATTACGAGCCCCATGGCAAAACGCGGCCAGTCTCACAAAGCTCAAAAACCAAAGCGTGCCTCCTGGGTAAAACAGTCTGCGAGTCACGCCGGTGGCTTTGCGGCATCGTGCATGCGTAAGCGCGCCTACCCAACCTATGGCGAGGCTACCTTGGCCGCAGAAGCGGTCTATCAACGCGGGCAAGTGATGGTGACCATTTACGATTGCCCCGATTGCCTGCAGTTTCATCTCACATCCAAACCGTGGGCTTAAAAAAGTTTCAAGGCGCCCTGAGCATTCCTGAACAGTTGCGTGAATCGGGTACAAGCCACCGTTAGGCCAGAACATTATCCGCTGCTGAGGCTGCTTTGGGTGCGTATGGCGCCATCCGGCTCTGTTCTTGATGGCGGTGGTGAATGATGGCTTCTCTAGACCCTGCGTCGCGATAAGGCACCCCAGCGCGGGCTCTAAGTTTGAGCAGATCAAGTTCTGCCATGGGTTTTAAAAGCTTCCATAATGCCTGACTATGTTGGCTGTTAGGCAGCTGCGACCGTGAGGCAATCGTGCCGCCACGTCGTTTTAAACCTAATGGGCGGGTTTCATATAAAAAGAAATCGGCTTGCATCAAGGCACCGCGAAGGGCACTGGCACTGCAGTAACTCGCCCAAATACCCATGGGTTTCAGAAGCTCTTTACACGTTTGCATGCGCTCAAGTGTCCATATCTCTGGCTGAACGCTTGGAGAAAACCCATCATAAAAAATGACATCAATTTTCTTGGGAATCCCTTGTGCCAGATGGGGCAGTGTTTGTCTCAAATCCCCTTCTATCCAATTAATAGTCAGGGTAAGCCGACCATCTTCTATAGACGTCGTTTTAATGGGGTCTTTTGAAAACTCTAGCGTCTGATAATATGTATTATGTTCTATGGCATTTGAAATTAAAGAAAGGCACTCTGGCTTATAAGAGTCAACAAGATTGGTGCTTTCAATGAGACATATGGGTTCCTCAGGCAGATTTTTCTGCAAAATGGCCCCAAGTGTTTCCCAAATGGGCTGTTTCAAAATGCGATGAAAATCGGCACACTTTGGAAATTGAGAATCCAGCGCATAAACCGTGACGTTAAGTGAGGTTTTAGGGAATAAATGCTGTAAAAGTGCCAAAAACG
>JAYKJM010000067.1:0-4102 GCA_035285385.1 Vampirovibrionales bacterium | reverse complement strand
GACTGTTTGAAACAGCTGATTGTACGAAGGCAATTTCTTTGCTACAGGGCTTTTCAGCAAAAGCTGTGCTGGCAGACAAAGGTTACGACACGAATACGATTGTTGAATGGGTAGAAAAAACAGGTGCCGAGGTGGTAATCCCACCCAAGAAAAATCGATTGATTCAACGAGAATACGACAAAGATTTGTACAAACAGCGCAACTTGGTTGAGCGATTATTCAACAAGCTCAAGCAATTTAGACGCGTTGCAACCCGCTACGAGAAACTGGACGTCACTTTCATGGCATTTGTGTATCTGGCCAGTATTTTTATTATCTTGAAATAATTATATGTCGACACTACCTAGCATCAATGCGCCAACGTAAATTAGCTCACCCTGAAGGAGTAAGGAACGTGACGCTCATAGAAGAAGCTCCCTTAGCATTTAAAAATAAAAATCAAACGTACCAAAATCAGTCTGAAAAAGGAATCATTGTCCTGTACGGTGCTTCATCTTTTTATACACTGGGAGTTTGCACATTGTCGTAATCCCTTGCTACGGCCTAAGCCAGAGCCGTAGACAGTACCAGCGCTATTTGAGCCGCTTCAGGAAACCCTTGCCGCGGCCTAGGCAAGAGCCGTAGATAGTGCCAGCGCTATTTGAGCCGCAGCAAGCGTACTTTTGGCCTTGTTGCGCGTCTCGAGATACTCATGCTCTGGGACGGCGTCAAAAACAACCCCCGCTCCCGCGTGCACGTGCACCCATCCGGGCTGCAAAACAGCCGAGCGAATCGCAATGGCCCCATCCATATTACCCTCCTTGCCAAAATATCCCACCACACCCGAGTACCAGCCGCGTTGCTCAGGCTCCAGCTGACTGAGCAACTGCATGGCACGAATCTTAGGCGCCCCGCTCACCGTGCCTCTGGGCAGACAGGCCTTGAATAAATCCAGCGGGGTTTTGTCCTTGCGCAGATGACCCTCAATATCTGTGGTCAAGTGCATCACGTGGGTATAGCGCGTCAATTGTGCAATGGCACCCGTGTAAATACTTCCTGTTTCACAGACACGTCCGAGATCATTTCGATCCAGATCCACCAACATGCGATGTTCCGCAAGCTCTTTGGGATGCTGAACCAACTCACTGGCCAGTGCATCATCTTCAGCCTGAGATTTTCCGCGATAACGCGTACCGGCCAAGGCTCTTAATTTAACCCGGTTGTCGGTGCAGGTAACAAAGGTTTCTGGCGACGAGCCTACGTAGCTGGCGTCTGGAAATTTCAGGAAGTAACCATACGGTGTCGGATTAATGGCCTGCAAAACGCGATACAGGGTGAGGTAAAAGGCAGAATCAACGTTTTGAGAAACAGGCAAACTAAAGCGCTGTGCCACCACCAACTGAAAAATCTGACCCTCGCCAATCCAGGCTTTGGCCTGCTGGATGGCTTGGCAAAATGACATCTTGTCAAAAGGCCCTTCCACATTCTGAAAAATCCAGTCGGGCCTTGAAAGCTTGTCTTGGAAATAGTCCAAAGGCAAGGGCGTTAACGGGGCAGGGTGCGGGGCATTTAAAACGCGTTGCAAGCAATCCCAACGCTTATCCGCCTCATCTTGAGGTAAGTCACACAGCCAGAACGTCCTTCGAAGTCGATGGTCAATGACAATAACCTCGTCATAGCGGCCATAACAGAGATCAGGCAAGCCCAGAGGGTCATTGGCCTGCATATCAATATGATCGCTATACTGCGTGGCACCGTAGCCTGTGACGCCAGCCCAGCCGCCAGTAAACGGTAAAGACCCCTCCCACGGCAACGGCATGGCTGCAGCCAGAGCTTTTTTTCGAGCCTCAACGTGAGGGGTTTGCATCGCCATTTGCTCGGCAAGCCATGCAAGTGGATCCAGACAAGCCCACGAATAATGTTGCTCTCGATGATCGGCGTAACTTATCAGGCTTGCCACACCGTGTTTGACTTTAAAAATTTGACTGGGATTGACCCCGATGATTGAGAATCGCGCCAGGCGGCTATCGCCCTCGGTGCTATCGAGCAAAAACGCGGTCGATGCGTTGGCGCTGAGGCGGGCAAACAGTGACACCGGGGTCTCGGTATCTGACGCCCAGGAGCGAATACGAAGCATCGACGCTTGATGAGTGGACGGTAACGCCATGAGGCAAGTATACGTTAAATGGTATGCAATAGATGTTATTTCGTTCAAAAATCCACACTCAACAAGTGTGGATTTTTGAATTGCGAACCCTGACGAGCCATTATGCCGTCGTGGTTGTTGTTGGAGCTGGAGGCGTCTGAAATTTGATTTCTTCAATATCAACGCCAATTTTGTATTCTGATCCATTGGATTTATGTTTGCAAATTGTCCACAGACTGTCATCGGTATCGGTTTTGTCCCAATCAGACTCTGAACCCAGGATGACGACTTGATCGCGACCATCGCCGCCCAACAGGCTCAGATTATTCTTTTTAGCGCTGCCCTCAAGGGTGATGGTATCGTTGCCATTGCCGCCTTGGATCCAGCCGTTGGCGCGCTCACCTGTTACAGATATGGTATCATCGCCATCGTCAGTGTTAATGGCAACGCCATTACAATTACCAGCAACGCTCACGGTGTCTTTATCAAGACCGGTATTGATGATGGCGGTATTTCGATTGCCTTCAATGGTGACAACATCTTCGCCTTTGCCGGTGGCAACTTCATGGCGATTAGAGCGACCCGCAAGAGTAACGGTGTCTTTACCTTCACCAGTTCGAATGAAAGAAGCATTGAACTGCCCTTCTGAGGTCACCGTGTCATCCCCTTTACCCGTCATGACGTCGTGACGGTTAAACTGACCAGATTGGGTCACCGTATCATTGCCATCTCTCAAAGTGGCTTGATTGAAATTATAGACGCCACGTTGCTTCAGGGTGTCATTTTGCTGAGTTCCAACTGTGTAATTATAGCGATAGCTACCATTTTGATCCCATTGATTATAGTGACCATAGCCAGGGGCAATCGGTTTACAATCTTCGTCAACGGGAGGCTGAATGTATGGGAATCCGCCACCGCGAATTGGGAAACCACTGCCGCCGCCAATTGGGAAACCACTGCCGCCGCCAATTGGGAAACCACTGCCACCGCCGATTGGGAAACCACTGCCACCGCCAATTGGGAAACCACTGCCACCGCCGATTGGGAAACCACTGCCGCCGCCAATGGGGAATCCGCCACCGCGAATTGGGAAGCCACTGCCACCGCCGATTGGGAAACCACTGCCGCCAATTGGGAAACCACTGCCGCGAATTGGGAAGCCACTGCCGCCGCCAATGGGGAAACCACTGCCACCGCCGATTGGGAATCTCGGTTGATTATTGGTAAAAACCGGGTTCACTAAAACCACAACCTGCTGAGCATTACCAATCAAAGGCGCTGCCGGTTGAGAGGCTACCGGAGGAAAACACGCCACTTGGGGCGAAAACGCGGGTAAACTCATATTGGCAAACATAGGCTGAGCTTGCCCACCGCAGCGCTCTTGCAAGTATTGTTGAAACAAATTATCCATGCTGGAGCTCGCTCCTCCCATAGGTAAACCACCAAAGGAAGGTAAAGAAGCCATTGGGCCTGTCCCAGCAAATGGATTTGCGGGCATAAATTGTGCCCCAATTTGATTCAAAGTAGACTGAGGCGTGGGGCCGGCGTTGCCATTAAAGTACAAAGGATATTGCACCTGCGTGGGGATGGTATGCGTGGCCTGGGCAACAAAGCGCGGATTGGCCTGGCCAGGAATTTGAGCAAAATTACCATAACTTATGCTCAGTGGGTTGCTCGGCAGTGACTGTGGAGGCAAAAACACAGGGGGGTTGTAGCCGGTATAAACAGAATTGGTCGACATGGCTTCTCTCTCTTATCCTCTCTCTTGTTGAATGATGCAAATGAACCAGATCAAACCATCATCGAATGCACGCTAAACAGGGCACCTTGAAAAACCGCTAGAAAACGCTTTAAACAACGTCCGGCTTTAAAAAGTTTCCCTTCGATGCAGCGATCGATGGGGCTGTCTCTTTCTCTCGATGACTTTCTCTCTTGTCTCTTTTAAATTGTCTTTTAGGGGATGGATTAACTTATCTG
>JAYKJM010000066.1:0-5459 GCA_035285385.1 Vampirovibrionales bacterium | reverse complement strand
CTAAAAGCCAAATAGAGCGGATTTCAAAGAGCCTAGCCCTTAAAAAATTGCTTGCCTGCGGCGAGCTAAATTTCGGAAGTGTTGCTTGATGTAACAGTTTGTTTACAGGCTAGCACAATATTCAGAATAATTGTTTTTATACTAATAAGCCCCAACGGATGATAAAAAAATGGGGCGGGTGGTTGGTAACGTGGGTAGCGATTAGAAATATCGCATTGATTTGAGGGGGATTCGTATTATGAGTATTAATAAACCTGATTTTTTCAAAGCCGGTGCAGCTAGATGGGGAGATGCAACTAATGCTGCTAATAACACTAATAAAAATGATTCAACTAAATCTTCTAATGCTTTTTCGGGGTTATTTGGAAAAGAGCCCCCTAAAACCAAGGCAGACGTACTCGCGTTTTATGGTGGCGCTTCTGCCACAGATTTAGCGCTGACGGCTAAAACGAAGGGCGTTAAACTAGACCCCATGAAAGGTCTGGCTACGCCAGATACAAATTTCGCTCCAGAAATTGCAAAAGCATTAGATACCAATCAAGATGGCTATATTAACTCTACAGAATATAGAGATGGTCTACTCGCCGCTGATTTAGCGAATCAAAAAGCTGGAACGAGACCGGATGGTAACATCGATCTCTCATTATTAGCTGCTTCGAGTACTGGAAATCAAGCAGTGGGAGGCGCTGAGGATGCAGCTAAGATAAATGAGGGTCAACAACAATTGAATAAAGCAATTTATGATACGATTGGTAAACTTGACCCTGAAAAAGATGCTAAAATAATAAAAGCATTACAAGCCCTGAAATCATCCACACAGTTGCCTGTAGCTGACACTAAGGCACAACAGTCAAGATTTTTAGAAGAATTAAAAACGGCTCAACGAAGCAACGCGAACTTCTTAGGAGCAGGCTCAACGGATGCTCAAAAGCAGTACGTTGAAGGGTTGGTAGATAAATTTACGTTGCCCAAACCAGCTGAGCCAGAAAAAACGAAGGCTGATGCTCAACCCGTGACGGATGCCGATAGAGCGAAACTTAGTCGTCTGGTTACCGGGTCTCAAGCACCAGTTGGAGATGGCTCCTGGAGTCCTGAACATCGGGCGCACGTTTTGAATACTTTGAATACCCTAGTGAATAATAAGGGAGATCTTGCCAAAGCTGAACAAGTCATAAACGACCCAAATTTCCAAGATAACAGCAAGGGCATAGATCCTCAAAGCACGCAACGATTACTTGCGACTGCCCTGAAAAACCCTGTTGGTGCTGACCTTGTAAACAGTGTAGCGCAGTGGGGTCGAAACAATCATGGTTCTTGGGTAGGTGCACCTATGGCTAAGCTTGCTGAAGAATTGGCTCAAAAAGTGACCACCCCAGAGCGCCTTAAAGCCGTTCAGGACGTTATGGCAGCTAATCCAAAAGCAAACGAATCCGAAATTCGAAATGCTCTGCAGCCTATTCTGAATGCCTCGGAGTCCAAAACAGCACTGGCAAACGATTCACCGGCAAACGCTTCACCGGCACAACCGGATGTAGCAGCTACTCTCGAGGCGTGGGGTCAATATGCACCTCAAAATGCACCGCTTCGCGAACCGCTTTGGACTATGGCAGGCGATCCACCCGCACCTAAAACAACACCAGCACCTCAGAAACCTGAAGAAAAACCAGCACCTCCACCAATTACACCACTCTGGTAGGCCGAGCGCTTACAACACGCGGTTTTTCCATCGAATCAGGCTGATGGCGGCAATCGTCATCAGCCCGATGGGCAACCAGGCCGCAATGGCCAACGACGTGGGCAAATCCAACACCCCGCCCAGCGTTAACACCTTCGATTGCCCAATGGCCACAGCCACGGCGCGCGTCATGTAAAATAAAAACAACACCGCCATGGCAAAAATAAACCCCCGCTCGGCTCCCCGACGCGGTGCATGCATGGCCAACGGCACGGCCATGGCGAGCATCACCAGCGTGGCCAACGGCATGGTTAAGCGCTCCCACAGTTTTATGTATGACTTTTTGGCCACCCGCTGCCCTGCCGCAGCACGCTGCGCAATAGATTGCCACAACTGATAAAAGGGCTGCGTGTCGCTGTCTACAATAATAGTACCACCTGTGGCAAGGCCGCCTTCTTTTAATGATGGATTTTCAGCGGCCAAATCATCCTGTTTTTCTGCCGCCACATCCAAAAGACGCGTCATGGTCATCGACTCCAGATGATTGCTCACCAACAGTTTTTTTTGCATGGAGACCGTATAGGCATTGGCCTGCTCAAATACCCACCGGTTTGGAAACCATCGCCCGGCCTTGGCCTGCACCACCTGCAACATGCCCAAGCGCGAGAGATCCATAATGGTGGCATCGTGTAATTGCCCACGCTCAATATGCCCCACAAACACCAGCCGCTGAAGGCGATGCTCGTTGTCGTAGTCTTTAAATACAAAGCTATCGGCATTGAGGGGCAGCCCGCCTTCGGAAATCATGGCCAGCTTGAGCGCATCGGCCTGTTGGTTGCAGTAGGGCACTATCCAGTCGCCCAGAATGTAGGTCAAGGCCGCCACCAAAAGCCCGAGCACCAACGGGGCCCTTAACAGCCGCATCAAACTGACACCTGATGTGCGCAGCGCAATGAGCTCAAAGTGATTATTTTTACGATTAAACACCAGCAAAACGGCTAAAAAAGCACTGGCTGGCAACACCAGCGCCAACACCTTGGGCATCTGCAAGCCCAATAAGGTTAAAGCCACATCAAACGGCAAGCCTAAATTTTGAATCAGCCGAAAAAAATCCAGCAACGTGTCAGAAAAAAAACCCACCAGACACAAAATCGCCAACGCCATGGTCATGGCTTCCAGTTGCTCTTGCATCACGATTTTTTCTAATTTGCCCCAAAATGGGGAGCCTACAGCAGGGGCAGCGGTCATTTTGAAAACTTTCAGGACGAGACAGGCCGCAGCTATGGGGCAGCATGACTTCGGCTAACAAGGTCATTTTTATCTGGTTATCTTATTACAAACGGCATCTAGAAATCGCCTGCCACAATGCTGCAAGCTGCCTGAGCCCACAGCGGGTAAAACTCTAAATAAAAACGATCGAAATCGTCGTGTTACTCTGGTTTTTCAGGTATCATAGGTAAATATTCTCATAATTGTATTGTTGGTAGTTTGTTTCGTAATTTGTTTGTCGATTATTTCTTCATAGGGAGTCTTGCCGTCCATGACCACAAGTGTTTTAGTCCAAGATATTTCTGATGCCACGTTTGAGGCAGAAGTCAAGCAAGCCACAATGCCTGTTTTGGTGGATTTCTGGGCACCTTGGTGTGGTCCTTGTAAGACGTTGGGTCCCATCATTGATGAGCTGGCCAAAGACTATGAAGGCAAGCTCAAGGTGGTCAAGCTGAATACGGATGAAAACCTGAAAACCGCGCAGGATTTTCGCATCAGTGGCATCCCAACATTAATCATTTTCAAGAATGGTGAAGCCGTTGAGCAAATGGTTGGCGTGCACCAAAAATCGGCGCTTTCACAAGTGATTGACCGGTATTTATAAGTCACACCCGTTTACAACCCTTTTTCGTTATAACGCTTTCAGGGAGGACATTGTCCTCCCTGTTGGTTTTTGGTTTTTTTGGGGAATTTTGTGCGCTTGCGCCTTCTGCCACTGTTTTGGTCAGAAGGGCTAGCTCATCAGCAACTGAATTTGAGCGTGTAAGTGGGCAACCGTAGTCTCCAGATGCTGGTTCTCAAGGCTCAAATCAAAGTGTCCCTGCTGCGTTAACTCCCAATGGGCGTGCTGAAGACGGCGTTCAATATCTTCTGGTGAGTTGCTACCTCGTGTTTCCAGACGCTGACGCAAAATCGCCAGAGAGGGCGGGGTTAGAAACATTAAATACGCCTCCTCTGGGAATTGAGCCTTGAGCGTGAGCGCGCCATGGGTGTCAATTTCAAGCAGTAATGTATGGCCGGCCTCCAGAGCGCGCCTCACCTGAGCGGTTTCTGTTGCGTAGAAGCAGCCATTGTATTCAACCCACTCCAGAAGCTCGCCGGCTTCTCGCTTGGCTTCAAACTCGCAAGGCTTGACAAACCAGTAGTGCTCGCCATGAATTTCTCCAGGACGTTGCATGCGGGTGGTCAGAGAGACGGGTTGAATCAAGTCGGGCAGCGCTTGCCTTAGTCGCTGGCAAACGGTACCTTTGCCCACACCAGAAGGGCCCGAAAGAATGAGAAGATTTTTATTCATCGCCCTGCTGCTTTCTCTTCTGAGGAAGCGGCCCCCTCAGAAAGTAAGCTGGCCAGCCGCTCAAGCCCAAAACTGCGCGAGCCTTTGAGATAAATCGTCGTTTCGACGTTATTCTTGAGCACCCCCAACTGATTGAGCAGCGCGGGCAGATCATCCACGGCGCTCACCTGATGCGTGGCAAACGGCTCGTCGGCAGTCGTGGTGTCAATCGCCTGAGCCATGCCGCCTTGGATCCAGTTGGCTTCTTGGGTGCCCACCAAAATAAGCTCGTCAATGCCCGTCTGATGCGACAGCCAGCAGCCAAGGTCTCGATGGTAGTGCTCGGCGTGCTCGCCCAGTTCATTCATGCCAGAGAGTATCAGAATCAGCGGGTCGCAGGATGTTTTCGATCGAGATGACAACAGGGCTTGCAGGGCGGCTTTCATACTGGCAGGATTGGCATTGTAGGCATCGTTAATCAAACTCAGATGCGGGTAGCCTCTCACGCTTATTTTATCTCCCCTGCCCTCGGTGGGACTAAATGTAGCAAGCCCCTTTTGTATTTGCCAGAGTGGAATTTGGAGCGCTTTGGCCACGGTGGCCACCGCCAAGAGATTATCCACCATGTGATCGCCAGAAACGCCTACCGAGAGGTTGACGCCTTCAAGTTGGATGGTGGTAGCCTCTGCAGACTGAACAATGGCCTCAGCCTGCGCGCGATGAAAGCTCAGGCGTTGCCCCTGAAAGCCATGGCGATTAAATTCGGCCATTAGTACGTCGTTGTCGCCATTGGCAATGGCAATGCCACCGTGAGGCGCTAATAAGCCGTCATAAATTTCGCACTTGGCGCGGGCAATAGCCTCCAGGCTGCCAAGCAAGCCAATATGGGCAGGCCCCACGTTGAGCACCATGGCCACATCCGGTTCGGCCGCCAAGCTGAGGCGATCAATCTGATGGCGCCCGCGCATGCCCATTTCAACAATCATCAGGCGCGTGTCGGGCTGCAGGGATAATAGCGTTTGGCTGACGCCGATGTCGTTATTGTGATTTTTTAGACTGGCTTGCGTGGGCATTAGCGGCGAAAAGGCCGCATAAAGCATGTCTTTGACGGTGGTTTTACCAGAGCTTCCGGTAAGGGCCACAATTTTGGCTGCCATGCGCCGTCGATGATAGCGCGCCAAGGCCAGATAGGCGAGCGTTGTGTCGGCCACGGCCAATAACGGACATGGGGGATTGGCCAAC
>JAYKJM010000065.1:0-3904 GCA_035285385.1 Vampirovibrionales bacterium | reverse complement strand
AGGATCGGTTGTGGCATCAATGGCGCGAGACATACGCTCGAGCTCAAACTGCTGCCCCAGCGTTAATTTCATGGGTTCCGGACTGTTCCCAAAACGAGGCTTTGTGACGTTATTACGCTGCATACTTGTTCCAAAACCAATGTGTCGTATCATTTGTTAAGTCCTCTGTTAAGTCCTCACAGGCCGTTTCAATAGCCGTTCCAATAACAAAATGTGGGCAAGCCAAGCTT
Organism: Vampirovibrionales bacterium; assembly: GCA_035285385.1. GTDB lineage: Bacteria > Cyanobacteriota > Vampirovibrionia > Vampirovibrionales > JAJTHC01 > JAYKJM01. The sequence continues at coordinate 3,674 of JAYKJM010000065.1, read as the reverse complement.
GCGCAGTTTTTATGCGTTGCTGACCAAAATGGCGTTACTTAAATTGACTGGCCAGAAACATCCCAAAATTTCTTTAAGGCGTTAGCATATCACAAACAGTTTAAAAATGTCTAACGTAAAAACGAAGTCTCACCCAGAGTAGAAATGGAACAAACTAAGCAAGTGCCCTAACCACGTCACATAAAAGAATGAAACAGGGTTAGTTTAAAAAGGCTGGTGGAGCATAGGAGATTCGAACTCCTGACCTTCTCAATGCCATTGAGACGCGCTACCAACTGCGCCAATGCCCCATTTTTTCAGCAGAACCAAACCATTACGATTTGTTTTCGCCTCGTACTTATTTTATACACAAAACCACCCTCGCTTTGCAACGTTACTCGCATCATCTCTAAAACATGTCCGCCAAATGCCAGACGCCAGAGCCAGCTAATGGCTTTTGTTTGCCTCTGATACGCCCCAGTAATTACCAATTGTGAGTTACTCGGCCAATTTTGAAAGCCTCAAGGCTCATGCGTCAGGCTAACGCGTCAGGCATCTGCTCTATTTAACGCATTCTGTGCCAAAAAAGGATGCAGAAACCTGAAAAATCATTAAAATAAGAACACAGGGCATAATACTTTTACAAAAATAGCAGGTTATCAATGGCCATTATCAAACGGCAAGATCTTCATTATCAGCAGGCTTCACATTCAATCGAAAAGCCTCCCTCGCTTGTCATTGACTATTCTGAGCAATCGGTTTTGGATGGAATTCTGCCGGATCGTCGCAAAAGCCAAGACCGTCGCGAAAAAAGCGGAAAAACAGGCTATCGGCGTCTCGAAGATCGCCTCATGATTAGCACAGCAGAGCAGGAAGCCATTGAAATCAAAAAAAATGCTTACCAAGACGGTTATCAGGCGGGTCTTGATAGTGCTCAGGAGACCGTTTTTGCCTTGCAGGAGGCTATTGTACGCTATCAGAATGCTCGCCAAGAGGCTCTTCTCAACGCATCAGAAGAATTGGCCTCTATGGCGTTGGCCATTGCTGAAAAACTAATGAAAACCGAAGCCAAATGCGACCCAGATTTGGTGGTTGCCATTGCCCGCGATGCCATTCAGGCGCTCAGCGGCGAGGCCAAGCGCATTCGTATTCGGGTTCATCCCGATGATTTGCCCCGTTTGCACGCTGTCATTCAACAAAACCCGCATACACTTCATCTGGATGCCGAACTCGTCGCCTTTGCCGATCCGGCTGTGGATTTGGGCAGTTGCATGGTTGAGACGCCAAGCGGCACCATTGATGCCAGATTTTCGACGCAGTTAAACGCCCTTGGCCGCCTGTTGGGCCTACACCCCTGTTAAGATTTTAATCGTGGCTCACCTCGCAGACATGGCAGACAGCCCAATCCATGAGTACGCAAGTTCAAAATAGTGTTTTTAGCATCCCTCCCATCAGCGAATTGCTGTTGGGTGTATTGGTGCTTGCCCTGATTTTGATCATTATTATGCCGCTGCCAGATTTTATTCTGGATGTGGCCATTTCTGGCAACGTGGCCTTGGGCATTGTGCTCTTGATGATGTCTCTGTACGTGCAACGTCCTCTGGAGATGGGCGCATTTCCTTCTATTATTCTGGTTGGCACACTGTTTCGGCTGGCCTTGGGGATTGCCACCACCCGAAATATTTTGGCGCACGGCCATGCCGGTGAAGTCGTTGAGGCTTTTGGTCAGTTTGTCACTGGCGGCAATCTGATTGTTGGTGCCGTTATATTTATTATTATTACCATTGTTCAATTTATGGTTATCACCAAGGGGTCAGAGCGGATTGCGGAAGTGTCGGCGCGTTTTGCCCTGGATGCCATGCCCGGCAAACAGATGACCATTGACGCCGACTTCAACGCGGGTCTGATTTCGCCCGATGAAGCCGTCAAACGCCGCGAGGATCTCCAGCGGGAATCGGCGTTGTTTGGCTCGATGGATGGCGCCATGAAATTCGTCAAGGGGGATGCCATTGCCGGCATTATCATTACCGTCATCAACATTGTTGGCGGCTTGATTATTGGTATGGCGCAACGCGGTTTGGGCTTGGGAGAAGCGGCCACGCACTACACCATTTTAACCGTGGGAGATGGTCTGGCTCAGCAAATGCCTGCTTTGCTGATGGCGGTCTCGAGCGGGGTCATGATGACGCGTTCAACGGCGGCCAATGACAGCTTGGCAAAAGATTTATTTTTACAAGTCCAGCAAAAGCCTTACGGTTTGCTATTTGCTGCAGGGTTTTTAGGCTTGGTGGGGTTAACATCTGGTTATACCGGCTTGCCCTGGTGGACATTTTTGCCCATTGCGCTGGTGGTTGCCGGGGTGGCATTCAGCGTGTTTTTAGCCACGGATGTTCAGCAGCAATTGGGTCAGTTGGATAGCGTGAAGCAAAACATGGCCCAACTAATTGATCCCAATCGCATGTATGAAAAGCTGAACGTGGATGTTATTAGCCTGCAGGTTGGCAATGAATTACTCAAAATCGCCGATCCAGAGCAAGATGGGCAGCTTCTGGGTAAAATCGCGGGTCTGAGAGCTCGCCTGACCGATGAATTAGGCTTTATTCTGCCCAACATCCGCATTATGGATAGCATGAGCATTGGCCCCAATGAATATTTGATCTCCATTCGCAATAATCCGGTGGCCATTGGCACGGTTTACCCAGACAAGTTTATGGTGATGGTCACTGCATTTGAAGCTGCTGGCATCCCGCTGCCCACGGGTGCCGTGCCAGACAAAGAGCCCACCTATAGCATGGATGTGGTTTGGCTGGAGCCCAAAGATATTCCTGCGGCCTTGCAAAATCAGGCCATGGAGTCTACCGATGCCATTATTGCCCATCTTCGGGAGGTGTCCATTCGTTATGTTGATGATGTGATGACCAAAATGGACGTGCTCAAGTTAATGGAGCTGGTGCGCATGCATGATCAATCGCTGGTGCAGGAGCTGGTGCCCACTATTTTGACTCCCAACGACTTGCGGAAAATTTTCGTCAACCTTATTCGCGAAAAAGTCTCCATTAAAGACATTCAGTTTGTGTTTGAACGTTTGGGTGATTACGGCCGCTACAGCAAAGAAACAGATGTATTGTCCGAGCGTCTGCGTGCCGCTTTGGGGCGCCAGATTTGCTTAAACTACACGGATCGTGAAAAAGTCATGGTGGCCGTCACCCTCTCCAACGACTGGGAGCGTCTGCTGGATGAAAGCTGCCAGCGCACGGAGCTTGGAACCATGTTTTTGCTCAACCCCATCCAGGTGCAAGAGCTGATTGAAACCTGTAGCGACGTGATGAAGCAAGTTCAAGAGCAATATGGCCGCGTACCGGTCATTTTATGCTCGCCGCGCATTCGGCTGCCGTTGTATCAGTTGCTGGACAGGCATTTGCCCACAGTGGCCGTGGTGAGCTATAGCGAGCTGATTCCAGACATTCAGGTGCAGGCGGTAGGAGCAATTGCCACCGCCGGCGAAACCCAGGATATTTACGAAATGAGCTAATACCCCATTAGCAGCCAGTACGGCTTTAACTGGGCTAGGGTTTTCAGCAACGATGAGCGCACCGCAGGCCAGCTGGCCGGCACAACGTTGGCCACGTAAGGCGGCTGAAACTGGCTGGCCTGCATCTGCTGAGCGATGGCATCCATGGCTTTTGACACTCTCG
>JAYKJM010000064.1:0-3262 GCA_035285385.1 Vampirovibrionales bacterium | reverse complement strand
ACGCGGTATTGCTGCGTCAGGCTTTCGCCCATTGCGCAAAATTCCCTACTGCTGCCTCCCGTAGGAGTGTGGACCGTGTCTCAGTTCCACTGTGGCTGGTCATCCTCTCAGACCAGCTACGGATCGTCGCCTTGGTGAGCCATTACCTCACCAACAAGCTAATCCGACGCAGACCCATCCTTTGCCGCCTTACGGCTTTAATATCAAGTATTTCAACTCGATACTGATGCGGTATTAGCACCAGTTTCCCGGTGTTATCCCCCAGCTAAGGGAAGGTTATCTACGTGTTACTCACCCGTCCGCCACTGAAGTGCCCGAAGGCCTCTTCGTACGACTTGCATGTATGAGGCATACCGCCAGCGTTAGTCCTGAGCCAGGATCAAACTCTTCATTACGGTTGAAACTTGTTCTTAATAAAAGCGCGTGAAGCGCTATGTTAAGGAATCTTCCGTGCGTAAGATTTAATTCAAAACAAAGTTTTGAAAGCCTAAAAACCTTACGAGTTTGCCAAGCTCTGTTGTTTATTGGTTGATGAGGGCTTGTATTCGTTCTAATATTCAGTTTTCAAGGTACATACGAAACCAGACAGCAGTACCAGATAAGAGCGATATTGAGTCATCACACACACCGGTTTGCTCGAACTTGTTTCGAACAGGTTTATAACTTATACGAAGGGCATCTGTGGATCAAGGGGTTTTTTAAAATTGCTCACTACGACGTGTCTCATTCTGTTACAAATGCTTGATTCAACTTAAAAAATTCGTGTTTTTATTCCGGCTTGTAGTGCCGTCTTATTCCCTATTGGTAAGACTTAACGTCTAATTTTTTGCCCTACCTATTGTTTACGGAAGACTTTATCCAGCCAATTGGTTAAATCATCCAACAGTGGCGGATACCCTGTGAGGAGTTCCGTTCCTTGTCCGGCGTCCTTGAAGAGTCGGATTGATTTTTGCCCTTGAGACAACTGAAACAGACGTTTGGCCGACTCAAACGTCTGAGGATCAGATTGGCTGGCTGCAATAAATACCGAGCCTGGGTAATAGACGGCACCTACAGAGATTTCCAGCCCCTTGTAGTTTAATCTGGCCGATAATAGCCCCAGTCCCAAGATCCGATGCTGGTATCTCTGGCCGGCGAGCATGGCAACATTGGCACCCACGCTGCCGCCAATAATGGCGATTTTTTTTGAATTCAGCCGAGGATACTGCTCTGGATGCGCGGCTGTATAGCGCAAAACCTCAATGACATCAGAGGGGGCTTCTTGCCATTCTTTACTGCTCATGAGCCGCCAGGAGGTAAACCGCTTGGGTTTTTTTTTAGGATTTTTGCCCCTGGCTGCACTGAGGCCGTGGCCGCGCAAATCCATTGTAATGACGGCATACCCTTTATCAATAAGGGCTGGAATCCAGGGTTGCCAATCTTTTTGGGTGCCATTTAAGTCATGAAGCAACATGACGATTGGAAGCCGTTTTGTTTTTCCACCCGGATAATACACGGTGCTATGAATTAAAAACCCATCTTCAGAGGCCACAACAAACGGGACGGGTTTTGGCAGCAGAGAATCTGAAGCTTTCCTCTGACGTGAACCCATGGAAGCGCCCACGCTGTGACTGGCTGTTTTACTAACGCCCTTGGTGGATGCAACGGGGTTTCCGTTTGAGGCTTCCTTCTGCGGAGCTTCTGCTTTGCCCTGCCCGGTTGGGTTGCTGTTGCTCCAGGCTGGCATAGAAATGACCATCATGGCAGCAACCGCCAAAATGATCGCGCTTTTTAAAAGCCCTCGCACCGTGTGCCAGCCAGGCCAGCAATGACGACAATAATCTCGATTTCGCATAAGACGTGCCTACTTATTTCCTTTAACTTAAGAGGGCTTCTGTTGGCGTTATCGGAAATTTCCCGCTTAACGATATCCTTTATTTGCTCTATCCCCTTGATGTGTGAGGTGTCAAGGCATCTCGTGACGATTTAGCGATAAAATTACGCTAGAATATGGACACTATCGTCGGACATCCTAAGCAGGCTATCCCGTCGTATATATCCCCAGTCATCAGAGCCTCGTTTTTTCAGGGAGATTTAAACTATGAATGTCGGCTGTCGTCGCTATAAGGCAATGCAAGCGGCTCTGCAAGATTTGGCACCGTTGCTGATTCGGGTGCCATTGGGCGTTATTTTTATGGCTCACGGTTTGGATAAATGGCTTGGAACGTTCCACGGTGGTGGATTTTTGAAAACGCTTGCTGCGTTTTCTCAAATGGGAATGCCCGCTCCGGAGGTGTCGACGTTTCTGGCAACCTTTGGTGAGCTGATTGGAGGCATTTTGATGCTTCTGGGGTTGATGACTCCCGTGGGTGCCTTCATGATTGCGGTGACCATGGGGGTTGCCACGTTTTTTGTGCATCTGGGTGGGGGGCTGTTTGCCCAAGATGGAGGCTTTGAATATACCCTGATGTTGCTTGCGGCCTCTTTGAGCGTTTTTATAAGCGGGCCGGGTAAATACTCGCTGGATGCCCTTCTCTGGGGCTGTAAATCTGCATCAGAAACCTCCTGCCCTCTTGACTAGCCTCTCAAGTAACACACATTATGCACCCCATTTTGTTTTACCTTGGTTCTTTCCCCATTTATGCCTTTGGCCTCATGGTGGCGCTTGCGGTTTGGGCGAGCATTTTGCTGGGGAACCAGCGACTTGAAAAACTGGGCCTTCAACAGAGCCCACAACGCTTTCTCTGGTTTTGGATACTCATTCCAGGCTTTTTGGGCGCTAAACTATGGTATGCCCTGTGGTTTCCAATTGAATTCTGGTCAAATCCCCTCTCAATGCTCTTAAACCGTGGAGGATTGGTCTGGTATGGCGGGGTGATTGGTGGCTTAGCCGGTTTAATAGGTTTTTGCAAACGACAGCATTTAAATTTTTTAACCGTCAGCGATGCCTTGATGCCAGCCTTCTTGTTGGGACTTGCCATTGGTCGGATCGGTTGCTTGTTTGCGGGCTGTTGCTACGGAGCAATTTGCACGCTGCCTTGGGCCATTGCATACCCACAGGGGCACGAGACATTTCCGCACACCGTTCACCCTTCTCCTCTCTATGAAAGCATGGGAGCGATGATGTTGATGTTTGTTCTGCTTTGGCTTGAGCGCCTTGAGTGTAAAAGCATTGTGCCCGCAGGTCGATTGACGAGCTTGTCGCTTATTGGAGCTGGCCTTCTGCGTTTTGTGGTTGAGGCCACACGTGGCGATGTTTTAACGACGGCCATTGGCCTTTCAG
>JAYKJM010000063.1:0-7698 GCA_035285385.1 Vampirovibrionales bacterium | reverse complement strand
TGGCATCCGGCTTCATGGCGTGCAACTTATCCACCAAATCACGCCCTGCACCCAACAACTCATAGACGACAGGCTGGATAATACCGTTGGACTGCTCGGCAATGACCATGACCTCGCCGTAGCCCTTGACGCCTTCAAGCGCTTCGGCCAGTTTTTGCTCATCGATACTGCTGTCGGGGGCACTCCAATCGGACATGACGGGCATCTTCCTCAAAAAAAGTTTAACTTGCAATCGCCAGATCTTGAACTGACTTGAGACTCAACACACTGCTGACCATGGATTCAACGGCCTGCCCTTCACGCACTAGGCAACTGCCGCCCACTTCGCCAACTTTCCAGGTTTTACCCACAATCGTCGGCGATCCACGCAAACCAGAGAGCTTTTCATTGGCACCCACCGTGTCCAGTGTGACCGTTTCAATGTAGCGTTCCATTAACGATTTGTCGCGCTGAAGCTCTTGCACCAGCTTGGCGCCATGAATAGATTTATACGCCAATGGGTGATAGGAGTTAGCAACCGTAATCATGGCGGGCAACGATGTTTCAACCCATTGATGCCCTCCCTCAATGACGCGGCGGGCTATCAAACGATCCACACCATGGGATTTTTCAAACCGAAAATCTTCGCAATACGTTACCTGAGGCAGCCCAAAGCGCTCGGCCAATTGAGGCCCAACCTGTGCGGTATCCCCATCGGTGGTTTGCAAGCCACAAAAAATCAAATCAAACGGCCCTGCATACGCCAATGTTTTACTGAGCGCATAAGAGGTTGCCAAGGTGTCACTGGCCGCTAGACGCCGATCCGAAAGCAGAATACCCTTATCCGCACCGTGCTCAATGGCCTGCAGCAAAATTTCAAGCGCCGGCGGCGGCCCCATGGAAATCGCCGAAACCGAACCCCCATAAACTTTTTTAACGTGCAGGGCGGCCTGAAGGGCAAATTTATCAAACGGATTCATCATCCGCTTGGCCTTGGCGCGATCGATCGTACCGTCTGGGTTCACGCCCGCCTTGGCGCCCGTATCTGGAACCTGCTTGACCATAACAGCGATGCGGTAATTGCGATCCATAACGTTAATTCTTCTAAAAAAGCGCTTCCAAAAACAACCGAGTTAACGAGCGTTGGTGCCCAGAGACAGTGCCATCCCTTAGCCATGCATCAAGGCAGACATTACAGGGGGGATAGTATGCCAAACACACGCCCTCTGCAATTCACTCTCTCGCATTTGTTGCTAAACGTCATTGAGAAATCACAACCACGCGTGTGCTGAGAAAACACAACAACGATGCCGCGCAATCATCACGACGCCAGGCACAAAGCAGATCGTAAACTTTCAAAAAGACGCCGCCCAGCGCCAGAGTCGCCTAATTGCGGCCGACACCAAAGATTTCGTTCTGGATGTGGCATCAGCCCCAGAATGTTACGCTTAGCATTGCATATGCCGGCAATATCCAAAGCGCTGCCATTAGGATTTTGGGCATAGCGAAACACAATTTGCCCCTGACGCGCCAAATCGTCCAAAACTGCTGGGGCGGCCTGATAATTACCTTCACCGTGGGCGACTGGAAAAACAACGCGCTCATTTTCTGTAAAAGCGTGCGTAAAGGGGGTATCTGGATTCGTGACCGTCAAGGCTTCAAAGCGATTACAAATAAACCCAGAAGGCTGATTATGACTCAGCGCCCCGGGCAGAAGACCTGCCTCGCTCAAAATTTGAAACCCGTTACAAATCCCGAGCAACAGCTTGCCCGACTCCGCATAATTGCAGATGCCCTCCATCACAGGGGCAAATCGCGCAATCGCACCGGATCGCAAATAATCGCCATAGCTAAAGCCACCCGGCAGTATGATTAAATCTAGCCCGCGCCAAACGTGAGCCGCCAAGGGCGCATCCGAAGGCAAAAACCGCACCTCCCCCTGTAGCACTTCTAAAACGGCATCCGCACAATCGCGATCGCAATTGCTACCGGGAAACACCACAATGCCAACTTGAAGGGTCATGCTATTCCAGGCCTGCTTCTAAAAATGGCTCCAGATGACGCAAGCCGATATTTTCCAATACCGGATTGGCCAACAAGGATTCCCCCAGCAACAGGAGTGCTTTTTCAGCAGCGAGCATATGAGGCGCCGAAACAGTCAACTGGAAGCATTTACCCGCAGAAAAGTCTCGAATATGCGCCAATTTAAGCGATTCTGCCGCCTGCTTAATCGCCTCAGCTTCAGGATGCAATAATTCTGGGCGACGCATGACCACCATCTCAGCGTTATACGTCTTCAAGGCGGGCGTCCAGGAGGCTAAAAATGCGGCAGGCGGGCACGCCTCAATGCGATTGAGCACCTCGGCATAAGCGTCAGCCAAAGCGCCCAAATCCTGCCGAAAAACGTCTTTATCAAGAACACGATGGGTCGCTTTATCGCGCAATCTGAAATTATCCGGACTGAGCTCATCGGCAATTCTCAAATCACCCTGCGCATCAAGGCCAAACTCCAGCTTAAAATCAGCACAATCGATATTGAGCGCATCAAAATAGGCCACTAAAATCTCATTCACCTGCATCGCTCGACGCCGAAGCAAACCTAAATTGAGCGACGAAGGCAACAGATTCAATTCGCCAATGGCAGCCTCACTCAAAAGCGGATCGCCAGCCGCATCATCTTTCAGAAAGTATTCCACCAACGGCATCGGCATCGGATAGCCAGAAGATAACTGCGGATAGCGCTTGATAAAGCCACCGAAAGCTTTATTTCGAACCACCACCTCCAAGGGCATCATCGTCAGCGCCAAATACCGAAGTTGATGGCTGGCGTTTGCCCGCCCCAGAAAGCAGGTTTTAAGCCCCACCGACTCAAGCAGCTCAAACAGATGCGCCGATATTTTGGCAGCCAGAGCACCCTTGCCATCGATCCGCTCATGCTTGACACCGTTAAAGGCCGTGGCGTCATCTTTAAAGGTCACATCCAGCACGCCGGGCTGATTCGAATCCGGCACGAGAATTTTGGTTTTACCGGTTTTGGCTTGGGCAGCCGAAGCAAGAAGCGAGGTTGACATGCGTTTATCTTACGATAAGCAGGGCGCATGTGAGAACCCTCCGTTGCACGTTGCGCTGGATTTTTGAAATTCTGGATTTTTGAAATTCTGGATTTTTGAAACTATTCTAAAGGCTTGAACGGCTTCATCAATAATAAGGGCTTGATTATCCAAAGTGAGCAAAATATTTCGCGTTTCATTTGTTTAAAATCAAATTTAATATCAAAATTTTCATGCACACCCTTTACACCCCGGTGCCACCCACCGTTAAAAATCCGTTACAGTTTGGATTGGCCTGCCCGGGCGATGCCCGCATTGCCCTGAGCTCACTGGGCTATCTCACCCTGTTTCGCCAGCTTGATGAACATCCGGCCGTGGCCGCCATGCGCCTGGACATGGAGACCATCGCAGATGCCCCCGTGCATGATTTGGATCTGCTGGGCGTGTCGTTTCCGTTTGAGCTGGACATTCTGAACATTTTCAAGTTGTTCGATGCCGCTCAAGTGCCCTATTTAAGTAAGGACAGAGGCTCTAAGGCCTTTCCGCTGATTTTTGCAGGCGGCCCAGTGCCAACGAGTAATCCTGAGCCTTATGCTGATTTTTTTGATTTTTTCCTCATTGGAGATGGTGAACCTGCCTTTGATGCCTTGATAACACTGGCCAGTAGGGATGATTTTCGCGCCGCAGACAAACCAGAACAACTGGCTCGCATCGCCCAGCACGTTGCTGGCGCTTACGTGCCCTCTCGCGTCAATATTGACTACGAGCCCTATGGGCTGGGCGTTACCAGCATCGAGTCGCTTGACTCCTTACCCATTATAAAAGCCTCTGTCAATGAGGGTGAGCGTATCCGTGATTTAAGCAGCCCCGAAAACCATATGAATCGCTGGATTGCCTCTAGCCCCATGATTACCGGTGAGAGCTACTTTCCAGACACCTTTCTGGTTGAAATCCAGCGCGGCTGCGCCCATCGCTGTCGATTTTGTCTGGCCAGCTATACAACCCTGCCAACACAAGCGGCTAGCCTGGACATCCTGAAAAAAACCATTTTGGCGGGCTTAGAACACACCAACAAAATTGGGCTGCTTGGAGCGCTGGTCAGTGAACATCCTGAGTTTGGGCAACTGTGCAACTGGCTCAATCAGCAAATGCAAACACGGCCTGAAATTCAACTTTCAGTTGCTAGCTTGCGCGCGGATACCCTAACCCCTGATATTGCTGCCACCATGGCCAAAGGAGGTCAAAAACAACTGACCATTGCCATTGAAAGTGGTTCTGAGGGCTTGCGGCGACGCATTCATAAAAATCTCACCACAGAGGCCATTATTCAGGCGGCCAAAAACGCGGCCTCAGGGGGCATCAAGAGCCTTAAGCTCTACAGCATGGTGGGACTGCCCACCGAAACCGAAGCCGACGTTCTGGAAACCGCGCAGCTTTTAAAAAGCATTCGAAAACAAGTACCTCACTTGCGCTTAACTCTGGGCTGTAGCACGTTTGTTCCCAAGGCCGCCACGCCGTTTCAATGGCAAGCTCGACTCGATGGCAGGCAGCTGAAAAAACGTATCGGCCTCCTGCAAAAGCATTTATCTGGCATGGCGGACTTTCACCCCAGCAGTGCCCGCTGGGATACAGTTCAGGCGCTTTTGTCTCGCGGGGATCGACGCTTAGGCTCTGTGCTGGTAGCCTGGCATCAGGCAAGCCTGAGTCACCATAACAAAAGCGAGCCGCAAAGAGGCAGCCTCAGCGGGCTGAAACAGGCTTGGCGCAATCTAGAGATCCCTCTAAAATTGCCCTCTATGAGCGCCATGGCGCAAGCCGAGCGATCGGTTGAAGCCGCGCTGCCTTGGGATATGCTATCGCTTGGTGTGTCAAAAGCCATTCTGGCCGAAGAGGCTCGAATCAGCCTCAGTCGTTAAACTGGAGATGATAAAACCCTTGATGAGCCTGTTAGAGCATCTGATAACGTCTCTGTGTCGTGTAGCAATTTGGCTCTATCGTGTAACGCTTGGCTGGATGTTACCCCCTCGATGTCGGTTTGTCCCATCGTGTTCGCGGTATGCTGATGAAGCCTTTCGATGTCATGGCTTTTTACAAGGTCTCAAGTTGATGGTATCGCGCTTGTTACGCTGCCACCCTTGGCACCCAGGCGGTTATGATCCGGTGCCGCAAGCCCGTGTAAAATCAGCGAAAGCTTCAAAAAACAGTCTCAAAAGTTCAACCGTTTAAATGCTTTTTTCGGAGATTATCCCCCGTGTTTGATATTTTTAACCTGGCCATGGTGTACATGCTCGATGCCCTCAAAGCGCTCACCGGAAGCTATGGCATGGCCATCATTGCTGTTACTGTTTTAATTCGCGGTGCGCTGTGGCCGCTGAATAATGCCCAAACACGCTCCATGAAGCAGATGCAGCAACTTCAACCCAAGCTCAAAGCCATGCAAGAGCAATATAAAAACGACCCCCAAAAACTGCAGGCCGCCATGATGAGCTTTTATGCGGAACACAAATTTAATCCCTTTGCCGGATGCTTGCCCTTGCTGGTGCAGTTGCCCATTTTTATTGCCCTCTATGGGGCGCTCAATAGCCCTGAATTTTTGGCTCAAGCCGGCAACGAAAGTTTTCTGTTTATCAATAAGCTCTATAACACAATGCAAACCCACCGCGGCGAGCCGTTTGATCATCAGTTTGCCCTCAAGCCCGATGATACTTTTGAAACAGCCAAAGCAGTTCAAGTCCATTTAACCAGCGGTAAAACCATTGAGCGCACCGTGAGCAATCCGCACAATGTGCTCATCGTCAAGCCAAAACCGCTGATTCCGGGCGATGACATGCAACTGTTTGTCAACTTAAAAAGCCTTGGCCTGAATCCCAACGATTACGCAGGCCGAATCAAAGCCGTGGATCTTACCGTCGTCAATCGCAACACCCGCGAGGTTGAAAACCTAACGCTTACGCCGCTAAAAAAGCCTGAAAACAAAGCTTTTGTCGCCGTTGAGCTCCCAACGCAGACCGGAAGCGATCGCTTTAACTGGGATGTTGTGATTCTGGTGGGCCTCTATGCCCTGGTAACACTTGGCTATCAATTGGTTATGGAAAAAAGCGCCAGCACACCAAAGCCCGATACGCCCCAAGCGGCCATGCAAGCCAAAATGATGCGCCTGATGCCCTTGATGTTTGTGGGGATGTTATTCTTTATCCCGCTGCCGGCAGGCGTATTGCTTTACCTGGTGGTAACGCTCGGTTTAATGATGATTCAAACGGCCTGGGTGAACTGGCGCGACGGACAAACCAAAGACGGTGGTGTACCCCCCTCTTCCGGCTCAAAATCTGCGGCCAGCCAATCGGTGGTGCAAATTCAAGCCAAACGCGTGTAATCGTCACAGCTAGGAGATGATCCTCCTTATGGCCGTGCCGTTGACCTCGCTTTACGCAAACATCCCCCGCTGGGTTCAGCATTTGAGTGCCGTGCAGCAGATGGGAATGGTAAACCGTTCGCTCAATGAAATCATCGCCGTAGACGGCACCAAGACCGTCCTGGCTCAAAATCAACAAGAGCGAAAAGAACGCCAGTTTCGGCAAGGTTTGTTTTTCCTGTTAGGGTTTATTCTGTTGCCCTTACAAGGCCGAGCGTTGACCCACGCCTTTGCCAGGCATTTAACCCCTAAAAATGTACCCTTGGGTGAATCTCTGCTTCGGCTGACCTATGACGAGCTGCAGTCTGATGCCAAGTTTAAAAAAGCCCTTCAGCGCCTCTTTCAAGCGGATCGCAAAACCTCACGGTTTGGCAAACGTGCTCACAGCCATTCAACGCCACAGTTTAGACATCAAATTGCCAAAGCCAAAGGCAACCTCCTGATTTTCGATCTGGCTCTGGCCGGGGCGCTTTTTGGAGGCTTAGGCTCTGCTAAAAACGCTTATGGACAATTCATTCGCCAATCATTACCAAGTAACACCTTGTTCTACAGCTGGCAGCCACGGGCGCAACAGCCCCAAGCCCTCCAAAAGGCCCTACTCAGCATTTTAATTGGTAGCGGCATGATGGCTGCAGGCGCTATGTGTCTTAAACATGCCGCCTTAACCCCACAAAGATGGCTCGGCCCGTTTCAAGGGCTTAAACAGCATCTGGCACGTCTCGAGCATACCCATCTCACAAACGGATTTCTGAAGACGATTCCCATGATGCCCCCCTTGACCTCCATGGCAGCCATGGTACCCATGGAAGTGGGCGAATGGATTAGCGCCCGAAGTTCAAAAGAGCAATCGGATTTGCTACCCGTTTTTGCAGGCGTAAATCTTTCCTTTTTTGGCCTCACGCCCTTGCTCAACAAGTTATTGAATCAAGGATGCTCCTCCATCCAAAGTCGTATTCAAAGCGCACAAAAACAAGGCCTGCCCAAAGCCAACATCATTCAGGCCGCAGAGCATGCCGCCCGAATCTTTCTTTTAAATTACGGGCTCACCTGGGCCACCATTGCAGGCTTTATCCTCATGGCGAATCGCCAAGCCCAATCTAATCGACAAACCGAAAACAACTCCCAACCCATTCTCAGAGCCCGCTGGACAACGCAGCAATCAAACCGCTGCTATGATGTTGCCTTTCAAGCTTCCGCTGTGAATTCGGCCGGATTAATAATGCCTTCAGCCATGCCTTCACCCAGGCCTCTTTCATT
>JAYKJM010000062.1:0-12655 GCA_035285385.1 Vampirovibrionales bacterium | reverse complement strand
TTAAACAACGTCCGGCTTTAAAAAGTTTCCCTTCGATGCAGCGATCGATGGGGCTGTCTCTTTCTCTCGATGACTTTCTCTCTTGTCTCTTTTAAATTGTCTTTTAGGGGATGGATTAACTTATCTGCAGAAATAAAAACAACAGATTGGGTCAAATTGATGCCTTCTGCATAAAAAAAATGTTAATTTATCTTGTTCATTGAGCGCTATGTGAGCATCATTGATAGCCAGGGTGAAGTGACCTCTTGTGGGTTTTAAACGCTAAAAAAACGTGGTTCGAATGTCATTCCACAAAATGAACACCATTAAGGCCATCATCCCCACAAAGCCCAGCTGAGAAAGACGCTCCTGAAACTGGCGATTCACCGGTGAGCCCTTAATGGCTTCAATCAGCAAATAAAGCAAATGACAGCCATCCAGAGGCGGAATCGGCAGTAGATTCATGACCGCTAAAATCACGCTAATAATCGCTGTCAGGATTAAGCCTTTCTGAATACCATCGCTTGCAATTAATTTGGCACCGGTGTCTATAATTTTAACAGGGCCTGCCAGCTGACTGGCATCAATTTGACCACTGACCATGCCACCCAAGGCCTCAAAGTTTTGAATCACAACAGAGCCCAACAGCGTGGCCGTGCGCGTCACTGTCCACCAGAGACTTGGCGCCGTTAAAAAGACTTCTTCACTGCTCAGTTGGATGCCAATTTTACCCGCTACGGGGGTTTTGACGGTACGAACCTCGGTGGCTCCAGTTTTGGGATTTTGCAGCGTAAGGCTCACCGAATTGCCAGACTTTGAAATCGCTTTGGTTACCGACAATAACGGCTCTGAAAAATAACCGGTGATTGGCTCATTATTGATAGCTAAAATCTTCTCTCCACCCGTAATGCCAGCCACGTAGGCAGGAGATGGATAAAGAATTTGCTGGCTTTTGCCAATTGGGTCAATAATGACAAGCGTTTGCACTGTATCGGATGGGTTCAGCATTGGCAAAAGCGGGGTTAAAAGCTCTTGCGCCAACAGGGCATGGCTTTGCCAGCGCGCCGGCGTTTGCTGATTAATCGCTAAATAAGGCGTGGATAATTCAGGCGAGCTGCTGAGCGTTTGCTTGGGTTGCAATAACGCAATAGGATGCTCGATGCCAATTTGCATGGAAGGCACACCCCAGGCGAGTAAAACCCAAATCATCAGCCCCCAGCCCATGATGGCGTTGACGATAATACCGGCCGATGCAATTACAGCACGGTTAAAAATGGACTGGTTTTCAAAGCGCTCCGTTGAATCTGCGGCAATGGTGGACTCTGGTGAGTCATCTGGGAAGGCCACATAGCCTCCAAAAAGCAGCAAGTGTAGACAATACTCGGTTTGACCAAACTTTTTTCGCCAGAGTGTTGGCCCCATCGGCAACCCAAACCCAAAGCGCTCGACCCGAACGCCTGCCCATTTTGCGGCCCAGAAATGCCCCAACTCATGGGCTAGAATGAGTGCACTGACCAAGGCCAGCATAATGACAACCGAAGTAAGCATGAAACGTTTTTACCACGTTTTGGCTTGCCTTGAAACAGTTTGTTTTATCCATCTGTTTCAGCTATCGTCATAACATCATGTGCGGTATTGTTGGTTATCTGGGTAAAAAGCCCCTTATCCCCCTGCTTTTGGAAAGCCTGAAGCTCCTTGAGTATCGCGGTTACGATTCCTCAGGAATTGCAACCCTGGTTCCTGGTGAAGCGCTGTCAGTTTTCAAGGCCTCTGGTAAGCTCATCAACCTCGAGCGGCTCATTCCTGAGGCGGCTCAGAAAATGCCAGTATCCACAACCCCCTGCATCGGGATTGGTCATATTCGATGGGCAACCCACGGCGCACCCACCGATCGCAATGCCCACCCACATTTAAGTCAATGTGCCGAAATCGCCGTTGTCCACAATGGCATCATTGAAAACGATCAGGAAATTCGCTCAGCGCTTAGCTCTGAAGGGGTGGTGTTTGCCTCAGATACCGATAGCGAATGTATCGCCCAGCTTCTTGCCCAAAAAGTCAAAACACTCACTCATGCTGATAGCCTCTTAGATGTTGTGCGCGACGCCGTCGGGCACCTGCGGGGCGCGTATGCTTTGGCGCTGGCGTTTAAAAAATTCCCGGATCGCATGATTGCGGTTCGTCAGCATGCACCGCTGGTGATTGGGGTGATGGAGTCTGCTTGTGGCGAAACAGAATACTTGATTGCAAGCGATGCAGTGGCCATTGCTCATTTGACCCAGCGGATTATTTTTCTCAAGGATCGCCAACTGGCTGAGATCTCACCTGAGGGGATTCGAATCATGACAACAGATGGCGAGCACGTGTCTGCCGTCATTGAGCAATTGCAGCAAGGCCCCCTTTTTATTGACAAAAAGGGCTACAAGCATTTCATGCTCAAGGAAATCTATGAGCAACCCGATGTGGTTCGTCTCGCACTTTCAGGTCGACTAACCAGCATGGATGCTCCAGTTGTTTTGATGGATGAGCCCGCAAAGGCCAAAACACTGGCCTCTGTTCTTGAAAAAACAAAACGTTTAGTTGTGATAGGGTGTGGTTCTTCGTTTCATGCCTCTTTAGTGGGTAAAGTCTTTATTGAAGGGCTCACGGGCTTGCCCGTCACGGTTGACAGCGCCGGAGAATTTCGCTACCGCCCAAGTTTTGCTACTGAGCAACACCTCATTGATGCCAATACCTTGGTGATAGGTTTGTCCCAATCGGGAGAAACGGCCGACACGCTTGAAGCCTTGCGTCAGGCCAGACACCTGGGAGCCACCACGTTGGTCATTACCAATCGTGAAGATGCCACCATGGGTCGAGAGGCCGACTACGTAATGCCCGTTCGGGCAGGCGTTGAGGTAAGCGTGTGCGCCACCAAGAGTTTTATTGCACAGGTTGTCGCCTTGTATTTGGTGGGGCTTTCCATGGCCGAACTTCGCCCAGAGACCTCTGCGCCTCTTGCCATGATTCAAGACATCAAGCAGGCCTTCTTTAAGCTTCCCAGTTTGATGGAATCTGTATTGAGTGACCCCTCTAAAATCCAAGCCTTGGCCAAGCATTATGTCCAAAAGCAGCACATGATCTTCATGGGGCGTACGTTCAACTACCCTGTAGCGCTGGAAGGCGCACTCAAGCTTAAAGAAGTCAGCTATTTGCATGCAGAAGGGTACTCGGGTAGTGAATTAAAGCATGGTCCTATTGCCATGCTGGATGCCAACATGCCCGTTGTGGCACTTTTAAGCCCTGGTCCTGTGTTTGACAAAATGATCTCCAATTGCCAGGAAGTGCGTGCCCGCGACACCGATGTTGTGGGCGTAATTGGCGTTCCCTATGGCGTCTTTGAGGGTGTTGACTCATTGGATCCAACCCTTCAGAGCTTAATTGATCGGGTGTTTAACCATGTTATTCTTATCCCAGAAACAAATGAAGCTCTCTCGCCCTTGCTAAACTGCATCCCGTTGCAGTTTCTAGCCTATTATATGGCGGTATATCTTGGTAAAGACGTTGATCAACCCAGAAATCTCGCTAAAAGTGTCACGGTGGAGTAAACAAGCTCACCTGCGCAGCGGCGCGTATTGGGTTGCCTTAGAGGTGAGCCCAATATGAAGGGCGGGGTTGAAACCAGCCTGCTTTGGGTAAATTCTTGAATAAAATCCATTGATTGGTGGAGGGCACAATCCCCCAGAAGGGTTAGTCTAAAGACAAAGCCCAGTGCCTCTCAACAGCAGACTGTCCGCAATCCAATAGGCTCTATTTGCCAAGTGAAACGTTTCAAGAGTAAAGACGAACCAGATTAAGACGATCGAGGCGCTTGAGAATTGACTTATTTTTTTAAACAATACAATTAGTGCCACAAAAGAGCCCCCCAAAAAAAATCGAGAGAGAACGCGTGTTATGGTCAATATTCTGAATTCGGCTCAAGCGCAGGAGTCTGCGGTGTGGGCACCCATATTTCAAAATGGTCAGCTGCCTGAACATGCTGTGTTGACAGCCAGAATTCAAAATGAACCGGCTCAACAGGCAACTCATCTGACTAATCATGGACCAGGGCAGTTGTTTGAATCGTTTGGTGACACCCTAGGCAAGGCCATGGATGGGGTCAATACCATTCAAAACGAAGCCAACCAGCAGGCAGAGGCCTATGCCACCGGTCAGCAAACCGAGCTGCATCAGGTAATTATGGCCGTCGGTAAAGCCGAAACCGCCATGCAGCTCACCGTTCAAATTCGCAATAAAATGATCGACGCCTATCACGAAATTACACGCATGCAGGTATAGGTTTGATTATCGAGCATTGTTATCAAACAACGAAAAACCGGGCAAAACCCGCGTAAAATTCGAAAAATGGAACCGTTCTGAATGGTCACTCAAGCGATACAACAAAACATGCAACAAGCGGGCTCTCAGGTGGGGGCGCTATGGCAGCGACTCAGCTTTGGCCAAAAAATTGCCATTGGCACGCTTTCGATGGCCGTTATTTTTGCCACGGTGTTTTTCATCAATGAAGCACAAAACGACTATGACGTGCTCTATTCTAACCTCTCCGTGCCGGATGCGGCTGCAACGGTTGCCAAACTCAAAGAAAGCAATACCCCTTACAAGCTGGCTGATGGGGGAACGACGGTTCTGGTGCCTCGCGATCGAAAAAATGAACTGGTACTCGATACCGCCTCGGAGCTCACTGGCGAACAACCCGTAAATCTCGGAAAAATCCCTCCTGTACTGCCTGGTGAAGTCCAGCGCGAGTGGATTCGAAAAGTTAACAGTGAAGCCATTGAAGAAATTCTGGAATCGATTGAGGGCGTCAGACAAGCCAAGGTGATTGTTTCCTTGCCGCAGGAAACCGTTTTTCAGAGCACTGAAAAGGCGCCCTCAGCCTCGGTAATGATTATTTCAGATCCTGGGTTTCGGCTTCGGCTCGAACATATTAAGACGATTAAAAATCTGGTAGCCCACGCGGTGCCGGGTCTTACGCCAGAGCAGGTTGTAATTGCTGACAACATGGGGCGTTCGCTTGAGAGTGTTGGTCAGGAGTCCAATCCAGACGGCTTGACAGAGTCTGACATTCGTCGTGTGCGTTATGAAGAGGAAATGAAAAAGAAAATTGAAATGCTCCTGATTCCCATTGTGGGTCAAAACAATGCGGTGGTGGCGGTCAGTGCCAAATTAAATTTTGATCAAACCCAGGCGCGTATCAAACGCATTATTCCCCAGGGCGGAACGCCAGAAAACCCTAGTGGCGTGCTCATAAGCCAACAAAGCCATCTGGAGGAGTACAGCGGCGATCAGAAAAAAGCCCAAGAAGCCACAGGTGCAGGGGTTCAGTCCAACGTGACGCCCACCTATCAGGCCTCCAACAGCAGCGCCGATAAAAAAGACGGCCTGTATAAATCACAAGACACAACCAGTAACTTTGCCCATTCTGAAGAAGAAAAAAGTATCGTCTATGCCCCAGGAACCGTTGAAAAAATCTCGATTTCGGTAGTGTTGAACAAGGTTTTGACCAAATCTGAGTCTCAAGAAATTAAAGAAGCCGTGGCCAATGCTGCCGGCGTTGATGCCACTCGGGGGGATTCGGTTGACGTCAAGGGATTCCAGTTCTCGGAATCACCCGAGCAAGCGCAAGCTGAGGCTAAAAAGGCTGTCGAAAGTGCTGAACAACAATCATTCTGGCTACAGATTGCCTACTTTGCTGCGATTATTATCCTGGGGCTTGCCGCGCTGTTGGTGGTCTACAATTTGCTTAAAAAACCACTGGAAGGTCAGCTGATGGGGCGCATTGATGCCGAATCACCAGAGGGTGCCATGCTTCTCAATGCAACTGGTGCCAACGGTTATGCGGCGCTCACAGAGGGGATGATGGATCCCAATACCAATCAGCCCATTATGATTAATCAGGCCGACAGTGCTCGCTATGCACTGGGCAAGGTCAATGCCGTGGCGGCCGAACTGGAGCCTGAACTTGAGCTGATGCGCGAAAGCATTCATCAGCTGGTGCGCGAAGAACCTGAAGAAGCGGCCAGAGTCATTAAAACCTTTTTAAGAGATATGTAATCCATGCAAGAAATCGTCTCGCTCAGTAATCTGACCAACATCCAGAAAGTTGCTGCCTTCTTGATTTCCATGGGGCCTTCGGCCGCCGCCGACATTCTCAAAAGTCTCAATGATGAGGTGGAAATAGAAAAAATAGCCCTCGAAATTGCTGGCATGCAGCGCCTGAGCCCAGAGATAATGGCGACTGTTCTGGAAGAATTCTACACGCTATTTCAGGCGCGGGGCTATTTAGCCAGCGGCGGGGTGGGCTATGCCCGCCAGTTGCTCGATAACGCATTTGGTGGCGAGCGCGCCTCCCAGATTCTTGAAAAACTGGTTGCCAGCCTCCAAACCAGTCCATTTGAGTTTTTTAACAACGCGGATCCCATTCAGCTGGCAAGCTCGTTTCAAAATGAAAACCCACAGCTGGTGGCACTTGTTTTGGCCTACCTCAGACCAGAGCGCGCCTCTGCCATTTTGTCGAGTTTGTCGCCTGCCATGCAAACGGAAGTCGCCTACCGCATTGCAGAAATGGATCGCACCAATCCTGAAGTGCTCCGTGAAGTGGAACGCATTTTAGAGTCCAAGTTCTCATCCATTGTGTCTTCTGATTTTTCAAAAGCCGGTGGTGTTGAAGCCTTGGCGAGCATCATTAACCGCAGCGATCGCACAACCGAGAAAGTAATTCTTGAAGGGCTTGAAATGAAGGATCCGCAAATTACCGAAAAAGTGCGGGAGTTGATGTTTGTGTTTGAAGATCTGATCCTGCTGGATGATCGCTCTGTGCAGCGCATTATGCGAGAAATTGAAACCAAGGATTTGGCCATGGCGCTCAAAGGCGCCAACGAAGAAGTCAAAGACAAAATTTTCCGCAATATGTCAGAGCGCGCAGCCGCCATGCTTGCCGATGACATGGAATATCTCGGCCCGGTGCGTGCCAAGGATGTTCAGGAAAAGCAAAGTCATATTGTGGGCATTATCCGAGCGCTGGAAGAAACCGGCGAGCTGGTCATTAACCGCGGCTCGGATGCCGATGATTTTATTTCCTAGGACGCACCCGTGATGACTCGACTCAGCGGACAACACATTCAACTCGATCCCGATGCCTTTGCGGTACAAACCACCACAGGGGTCAAGGAGGCACTGGATCGGCTGGTTGACAAAGTGAAACGAGAGCGCTTTGAAGCCATTGAACAGGAAGCCATGGCGCATCGGGAGCAATTTGCCGCAGATGCGGCTCAAATTATTGAGCGCGCCCATATGGAAGCCGAGCAGATTATTGCCTCTGCCCGCCAAGATCGAGAAAAGCTGGAAGCTGAAGGACGAGAAGCTGGTTTCCAGTCGGGATTTGAGGAGGGAATGGCCGAAGCTCAGCGTCAAACTGAAGAAATGCTTCAGCGCACCCACGCTTTATTTGAAGCGGCCTTCAGCGCCGAAACCGAGCGGTTGGCTCAAGTGACGCCGGATATTGCCCTGATTATTCAAAATCTGGTAGAACGCCTCTGGAGCCAACAATTTCAGCGTGACCCCCATCTGGCATTGACACATTTGGTGCGCCAAGCGATTGATGCCTTGATGCTTCAGGGGAAGATGACCGTGGTTTTAAACCCTGAAACGCTAGTCCTATGGCAACAGCAACCCGATTTTGTACAGCAGGCCTTTGAGATGCTTTCGCAGCGGGTGGATTTTATGCCCGATCCCATGCTTGAAGCAACCTCAGTATTGCTAAGCGGCGCCACCAGACAGGACGATCTTCAGCGGCTGTGGCAAATTGACATTCAGCACCAGCTTGAAGCGATTTTACCAGCATTATTACAAACCCTTGAACGTGATATCGCCAATCAACCGCTCACACCTTCAGATGGCGCTTGAAGTAAGCGGGCAACCTCACCATACAACGCCGTCACATTGGCACGCTGAGTGAGTACCCAGACGGGGAATTCAGATGACAGCTCAGGAAGTTTGACGGCATCCTTGCGGGTGAGAATCAGGGGGGTATTGGGTGGGTATTTCGAGATTGTTTTTATGAGGGCCTCTCTGCTTACCCCAACGTGATCATCCAGGACAAGGGTCTCCAGGGTAATCGCCTGATGTTTGAACAGGGTTGCAAAAAACGAATCAGGCTGTGCAATGCCACACAAAGCCACCACGGGGCGATGAGCCAGCCAGCTGAGCGGAACATATTGCTGGGTCTGCCAGTTGAGCAATCCGTCTGGTTCAATCGAAACGGCCACAACAGCAACGCCAGCCGGAAAATCTGGCAGCCGACTATGAATGCGTGCTTGCTGCTCGGAATCGACCCGGGTCAAAGCAATAATACTAGCGCGAGAGAGGGCCGACTCAACAGGTTCTCGCAGGGGACCCATCGGCAACAGTTGGCCATTGCCCAAGCCGCGTGGGCCATCAATCAATAAAAGATTAATTTGTGGCTGCCCTTGCAGGGTACCTGATTGCAGGCCATCATCTAACACAAGCACCGAAGGGTTATAGTCGCTTAGAGCCCTGTGCGCACTGACAGCTCGATTTTTGCCAACAACGACCGTTATGTTCAGATCTTGAAGTGCCTGTTTGAGCTCAAAGGCTTCATCACCGTGGCATGCCGCTTGCGGTTGGCCGTATTCAATGGGTTCTGAGGCGGCATAACCTCGTGTCAAAATCAGCGGGCGATGACCATGGGCAACCAGCTCTCTGCAAAGTGCTTCGACTACCGGCGTTTTGCCTGTTCCGCCTGTTGTTACATTACCTACGGTAATAACAGGGCAGGGCACTCGGCTTGGCTTGAGCCATCCCCAGGCAACCATTTGTGTGCGCACAAAAACGAGCGTGGCATAAAAACGGGTGGCAGCAAACGTAATGGCCTGCCAAAAACGACTCATTGGCGCATAATGACGTTTGTGAACCCACTGTCGAAAAGTACTCATGCTCTTACAAGTCATCCCTCGTTTTAGATACACGCTTCAGGCATTGGTCATGATTGGGCGCCACTCAAAATTAAGTAGCGTTTAATTCGATAGACAAGAAGACATTTTACGAGACCTTTTGATATGTTAAAGGGGTTAGAAAAAGATCGGCTCTTTTTTTAACACGAATATGCCCACCTATTGTAAGAGGATTTGGCCGTCATGTCTCAACCAAATTGGCTTCAGCGCATGTTTACGCCAAAAGACGTTGCTTCTCTTCTGGCGGAGCAGGCCTCCAATCCTGACGCACTCAAGCGGTCGCTGGGTGCCTTTGACCTCATTATTTTTGGGATTGGTGCCATGATTGGTGCCGGAATTTTTGTAATCACCGGCGCCGCAGCCGTTGGTGGCAGTGGCCATCCTGGGGCAGGTCCATCCTTAGTGCTATCTTTTTTGCTCACGGCCATTATTAGCGGATTTTGCGCCCTCTGTTTTGCCGAGCTTGGCGCCATGATCCCCCTAAGTGGCTCGGCATTTGCATATATTTATGCTTCTTTGGGGCAATTTCCTGCCTGGCTTGTAGCCTGGGCATTGGTGCTGGAGTATGCGGTTGGCAATATGGCTGTCGCCGTCGGGTGGACGGCGACGTTTCAAGCGTTTTTAAAGCAAACCTTTCATGTGAATCTGCCTGATTGGCTTTGTCGCAACACGCTGGATACAGTCACAGATCTGGCGGCGATTCCGGCCTCAGGTGTGCTGAGCGTAACCCCGTTTAAACTCCCATTGGTGGATCAATCGTATTATCTGCTCGTGCAGGCGGGGTTTAATCTGCCCTCTATTATCACCATGATGGTGGTGACGTGGTTACTGGTGTTGGGCATTTCAGAAAGTGCCCGCTCTGCCATGGTCATGGTGTTGATAAAAGCCGGTGTGATTTTGCTGTTTGTTGGCGTCGGGCTTTGGTATTTATTAAATGGTCACTGGCCTGTACTGGAGGCCAACTGGTTTGAGCATGGCATGAAAACCTTTGCACCCAATGGCATACAGGGAATTTTAGCGGGTGCAGGGCTCATTATGTTTGCCTATATTGGCTTTGATGCCGTCTCCACCGTAGCAGAAGAGAGTAAGAATCCTCAACGTGACTTGCCGGTTGGCATTGCCGGCGCTCTCCTGGTGTGCACGGTTTTATACTGCCTGGTGGCGGTTGTGGTCACGGCCATTTTGCCGCTTCAACACATTAGTATAGAAGCACCGGTTATGGGGGTTCTACAAGCCCTTGGCATGCCCTGGGCCACTTGGGTGATAGGCCTAGGAACCATTATTGCGTTGTCTTCTGTGTTGCTGGTATTTCAGCTGGGCACCGTTCGGGTGTTTTACGCCGTTGCGCGCGAAGGATTGTTTCCGAAAAACTGGGCCAAGGTCCACCCAACATTCAAAACGCCCCATGTGGCCACCATTGCTTCCGGAATCCTCGTGGCTTTGGGGGGCGCAACCTTACCTATCAATTTACTTGCCGAGATGTGCAATCTTGGAACACTTGCCATTTATGCCATTGTTTGCGTGGCGGTGTTGATTTTGCGAAAAACCCAACCCGATTTGCCTCGACCCTTTAAAGTCCCGTTTGGTCCTGTGATTCCAGTGTTAGGTTTACTGGGTTGTGCCACCGTCATGGCAGGGTTACCTGCCCTCAGCTGGATGCTCACCCTGCTCTGGTTTGCCGTTGGCATAATAATTTATAGCGTTTATTTGGCAAAATCAGCTCTATGATGACCATCATTGCCTACGACGCCGTAGAGGGTGCCTATCATTTTGATATTGCTCTTGATCGTGTCCCGTCATTGATTACACCTCAAAATAATGAACACTGGCACATCTGGATAGATGTTATGAGCGACGAGCCTAGCGAATTAAAAGCGCTGAAGGAGACTTTAGCACTCGATGATTATCTCATCGAAGACTGTCTGCACCCGCGTCAACATGCAAAGCTCGAGTCTTTTGCCGACTATCATTTTTTTATTGTGCACGGCCTGGTGTTACCCGAAGACGACGCCCCTTGTCAAACGATAGAATTGAATTGTTTTTTGGGAGATCGTTTTTTAGTCACGCATCATGAACAGCCGATTGAATCCATTGAAAATACACTGCGACGGGCGCACCTGAAAAACAGCCGCATCAGTCAGGGTACAGCGTATTTGGCCTACGAAATTCTAGATCAGCTCATCGATATGTTTATGCCCCTGCTCGATGACTTTGACATTCGCTTGGAAACCCTTCAACAACAGATGGTTCAAACCCATTTGAAAGTAGAATCTGCTTCAGAATACCTGAGGCTCTCAATGCAGGCGCAATCGTTACGGCGCTCATCACTCAAGAATGAACAGGTGTTTTATCAGCTGGCACATTCGTCTCTAGCGTTTATTACCCCTCAAGAAGCTCGCCTGTTTAAGGATATTTACGATCACGTGGTGCGCGTCGTGGATATTTCAGACCACTATCAACAAAGTTTGCGAGAGGTCTTGAATCTGCAGTATTCCCTTAATAACACCAAGGTGAACGAGGTGTTGCTGTTTTTAACCCTGCTTGCAACCATTAGCCTGCCATTAAATTTGCTGACAGGCATTTATGGAATGAATTTTTTGTGGATGCCCTTTTTAAATGATTCCTACGGGTTTTGGATTATTTTTAGCCTGATGCTGGGTGCCATTGTCGCCATGTTTATTCATTTCAAGCGTCGACAATGGCTGTAGGCAACCCTGCTTGCATCGCGTGTTTATCTCGTACAATAAAGGCAATCTGCAGGATAGTTAACTGGGTAAGTTCAACTCTTTTTAAAAGATAATTTGTGAGGTATGGATTTTAGATGGAACTGGTCGTTTTTCTCAAACAAGTTCTCGATAACACCCGCTTTGCCACAGATGGTCAAGGTAACCCTCGTCCAGACGTGCCAACGATGTTGAATCCGCTGGATGAATATGCCTTGGAACTTGCCTTGCGCCTGAAAGAAACCCATGCGCTGAATCCTCGGGTAACGGTTGTGAGCGCGGGATCACCCAGTGTAAAAGACATACTCAAAAAAGCCATTGCGGCTGGTGCGGATCAAGCCGTCTTCGTGCATGATGAGGCTATAACCGCCAGAGATGGGCTTTCTCGTGCCAAAATTCTCAAGGCAACAATAACAACCCTCACAAACCGTGGCATCCTGTCGACTGAGGCACCGTCTCTTTATGGCTTTGGCCAACAGGCCCTTGATACAGGAGCCGGCGAAACCGGCCCCGCTTTTGCCGCCTTAATGGGGATTGCAAGCTATACGCAGGTCAAATCGGCATCTAATCTTGCTTCAGAAACGACCTCGAGCTTGGCTGTTTGCTGCCAAGAAAGCAGCGGCTCTGAAAATCATGTGATCACGTTGCCGGCCGTTTTGTGCACCATAAAAGGAGAGCATGAACTGCGTACGGCGAACATCAAGGGTGTAATGCGCGCCAACAAGACAGAGATTTCGACCTTGACGCTTGCTGATATAGGCTTGGAGGGTCATTTAAATGGGCTGTCCCCGGCAGGTGTAGCGGATCGCGCGGCAAAGCCTGCAGGGCGAACCATTCAGCCTGCCTCACCCAATGAGGCGGCTGACGCAATCGTTTCCTATTTGTCATCGCTTCAAGTGGTGTAGTTGGTAGCTGAAAGACAAGAGGGTGTTTTGTTATGAATAC
>JAYKJM010000061.1:0-22239 GCA_035285385.1 Vampirovibrionales bacterium | reverse complement strand
CGTAACTTGGTTGAGCGATTATTCAACAAGCTCAAGCAATTCAGACGCGTTGCAACCCGCTACGACAAACTGGACGTCACTTTCATGGCATTTGTGTATCTGGCCAGTATTTTTATTATCTTGAAATAATTATATGTCGACACTACCTAGTTCAAATGTCTTAACGACCTCGTCAAGCAAATCTCTCTGAGTTGAGTTGAGACCATCAGGATTTTTTGGGCTGCCTGAATTTTGACCAAATGTAACAGATGTACTTACGCGGGGGGGGCGATGCGAGTCATGGACGGCCTTTCAAAGAAGCTCTCTTCAAGCTACCTTGGCTTGAAAACACGGGCTAAAAACAAGGGTTAAAATCTCTCGAGAATAACAATACTCTATAAACACCACTCACAGCATCGGCGTGCGCTTTTATGATGACGTCAGCTAAAACCTTTACAAACCCTTACACGGCAAAGCAAGGCTTTTTAAGGGGTCACTCCGCCACCGGTGGCGTCATATCCTCTATAAACGCTTCCAGACGCTCAGCACGCGCCACATCTGCCGAAGCACGATAGAGCGCCACGGCACGCTCAAAATACTGTTTGGCATCGGCCGTTTGATGGTTTTGATTGGCAATATGCCCTAAGAGTGAGTAGGTAATTGGAAATTCTACCCCAAACGATAAGGTTTTACGGGCATCCTCCTCCGCGCGCGCCTTATCGCCCAGTGCCAGAGCATCAAACCCTCGAATGGTGTAGCACAACGCGCATGAGGGGCGCTGCGACAAGACAACATTGATGTCCTTCATCGAGTCTGAAAATTGCGCCCGCGACAAATAAATCATCGCCCGTGAGAACAACCCTTCCAGAGAATTTTTATCCAGCGCCAGCGCTTGGCTCACATCATGCCAGGCCTTGGATTGCTCTTTATTGGCCAAGTAGGCCGCACTTCGAATGGCATAAGCCCTGGCGCTTTTAGGATTGTAGGCAATCGCTTGGGTGGCATCTGAAATGGCCTCTTGATACTGTCCTAACAGCCACTGTGAAGCAGCGCGAAGGGTGAAGGCCTTATCGAGAGTATTTTTTCGATTTGCAGCCAGGTTAATAAACTGGCTGGCATCCTCGCGCGCCTGCTGAAAATTCCGTTGATAAAAATAAGCCGCCCCGCGCAGTAAATAAGCGCTGGCATAGGTTTTTTGTCTGGCCAGGATATCCGAGCACTGTTTGATGACCTCAGGGTAGTTCTCTTGCTTGAAAACTGCCAGCGCATTGCGATAGGCCCTGTCAAGCGCGGATTTTTCTCGCAGTTGACCATCAAAGCGAAATTGATACATGGGGGGCGCCTCGGCGCCAGATAAATCATTGACGCCAATGGGCTGATAGATAAACCCGTATTGCCGCTGCGCGTTGAGGGTATTCATTTGGGCATTGAGCACGCTGCCCGCATCAAGACCGGCATAATTGGCACAAACGACTTGCCAGCAGGCAAGGAATGTCAATCCTAAAAGGGTTATGGCGGCTGCAGTGCAAACAGATTTAGCTCTGCCGCTTACTGCCAAAATGCCTTGAGCAAGGCTTGAGGCGAGATATCGACGCGGGCTATAGGGGTTAAAAAACATCATGTGACATCCCTCAATCAACTGGCTCACAAAGCAGTATCATAGGCGGTTTGGGTGTCAGAGACAATACGGCCATCCAGCAGGCTAATGATTCGATCTGTTTTTTGAGAAAGCGCCTGCTCGTGGGTCACAATGACAAAGGTGACCCGATCGCTTTGATGAATTTCTCGCATCAGCTCATAGACCGCCAAACTGGTTTGTGAATCCAGAGCGCCAGTGGGTTCATCGGCAAACACGATTTTGGGGGTGTTGACCAACGCACGCGCAATGGCCACGCGCTGATTTTGCCCCCCAGATAACTCCGACGGTTTGTGGTGCATGCGATCTCCCAGGCCAATGCGAACCAGCAAGGATTTGGCATAGTCTCTGGTTTGAGGCGTATCGTTGCGGCCAATTCTTAGGGGCATCACCACGTTTTCATAGGCGCTAAATTCAGGCATCAGCATATGCGCCTGAAAAATAAAGCCCATTTCGCGGTTTCTAAAAAGCGAGCGCTGTTGTTCACTCCAATGGGTGGTTTTTTGACCAAAATAAGCCATCGAACCGCTGGTAGGGCTATCCAACAAGCCCATCATGTTCATCAGGGTGCTTTTTCCTGAACCGCTTGGGCCAATAATACTTAAAAATTCTCCTTGCTGAATGCTAAAAGAGACATCCCGCAAGGCATAGACCGGTTGCACCTCACCATAGACTTTTTGCAGATGGTTGGCTTGAAATAAGACCTGGCTGCTCATGGCTGACTCATCGCTTTCACCGGATCAAGCCGACTGGCATACCAGGCCGGAAACAAACTGGCCAGAAAGCTGCTCAACATGGCGTACACAAACGCCAAGACCGTATATTCTCCATTAATGACAGTGGGCGGGCGATCTATGCCAAGAACGGTTGCTCCGTGACTCATTGGTGAGGCGTTGTAGAGGGCAATTAAGCCCAAGGCCCCAAAAAATCCGGCAACCGCACCAAAAACGCTTAAACAAAGCCCTTGAGAAATAAATAATCGCATAACAGCCGAAGGTGATAAGCCCATGGCTTTTAAAATGCCGATTTCTCGAGATTTGGCAGCCACCACCATAATTAAAATACTGGTAATACTGGTGGCGGCCGCAAACACAATCAGAAAGTTAATAATGCCTACTATGACCCGAAAGTTATGAATTTGATCCAGAAACACCTTGTTATCCACCATCCAGCTTTTGGCCTTGAGGTGATAGGCTTGCCCCAGGGTGCTGGCCAGGGCGTCGGCGGCATAAATATCCTCAATTTTTAGACCAATATCGGTGACCGTATTTTCCAGAGCTAAGAGTTTCTGGGCAGACGAAAGCGGCATATACAAAAGGGTGAGGTCGGCTTGTGTCATGCCGGTTTTAATCAAGCCAGCCACTTTATAGCTGCGTTGTCCGTATGCCGTCACCAACTGAATACGATCCAAGAGCCCGACGCCCAGCTCCGTGGCCAGCTCGCCTCCCAGAAATACATCCTGACTGCCCATTTTAGTGAGGTCACCGGCAACGATATGCTCTTGAATTTGAGCAATACGATTTTCGCGCTCAGGCATAATGCCTTGCAAGGTGGCCGATCGACTCTGACTGCCGTGGATAATAATGACCTGCTCGCGGATGGTGGGAGACACCACCGTCACGCCCGGGAACGCTTCCAACTGCTTGACCAGCGCGCGGTAGGCAAGAATATTGCGCCGACGTTTCTGGGTTTGATCCAAGAGCAGTACGTGAGCTTTGTCGGATGGGTTAAAGCGAGCCTGCAAAAGGGCTTCATCCTGCGGCATCGTTGCAAGCTCTCGAGTGAGTTTAATGTGCGGGTTGGTTTCAACGGTTTTAGTGAGTAAATACTGAAAAAAACCAATATTGAGCGACGGTATAAAAATCGTCAGCGCCACCCCAATGCCCACGGCAAGCATAATAATCAAC
This sequence comes from Vampirovibrionales bacterium, assembly GCA_035285385.1. Lineage (GTDB taxonomy): Bacteria > Cyanobacteriota > Vampirovibrionia > Vampirovibrionales > JAJTHC01 > JAYKJM01. The sequence continues at coordinate 18,717 of JAYKJM010000061.1, read as the reverse complement.
GATTGGCGAAAGTTGGCTTTCACATAGCGTGTGGCAATGGCATATTCAATGGGCAAAGACATCGGATGCACTTACTCTTTCAGGGGCGTCTGAATAGGATGCACCCTTTTTTTCTCAAGCAGCGAAGGGCTTGCTACCCTTGCCACCCACTGACCCGCGTGAACCCCTGAGGTGATTTGAACCGACTCCGTTGATAAGCGAACCATCGTGACAGGCTGTCGGCGCAATTGATGCCCTTCAAAAACAAAGACGAAATTTTTGGCCTTATCTTGAAAAATGGCTGTCGTCGGCACCACTAAGGCACGCTTGAGGCGCGCGGTAACAATATTGACATCTGCCGTCATGCCAGGCAACAGTTTGAAGGTTTTGAGATGTTTCAAAGCCAAAGGTTTCAGCTGCACACGAACCGATACGGTGCCATTTTCAGGGTTGACTTGATTGCCAATACGGGTTACTTGCCCTGGCAAAAGCACTTCTGGCAAGGCATCCAGCACCACATAGGCGAGGTTTCCTAGTGCAAGCTGTTGAAGGTCATTTTCTTCCACCTCGCATCGAATCTCCAGTGTTTTTGGATCCATGGCCGTAACGATGGCTTTACCGGGTTGAGCTAAATCACCAGGCTCCTGAAGGCGCTCGGTAATTGTGCCATTGAGCGTGCTGACAATTTGATAATTTTTAATTTTATAGCGTTGTGCCTTGGCAAAGGCCCCCGAGGCTCTGGCTGCGGCTGTCGATTGTGCCAATTGTGCAGGTGTTTGACCATTTTGAGCTTCTTGTAGCTGTGCCTCAACCTGCTGCAATCCTTGTTGGCTGGCCAAAAGCTCTGCCTGAAGTCGGGAGACTTCGCGATCACTGACAGAGGCTTGCAACTGGGCTGTTTCAAGATCCTGAATGCTGATTAAATCCTGTTGCCGTAATTGGAGAAATCGGCGAGCATTGCGTTGGGCATCGTCAGCCCGAAGTTCAGCCTGGCGGATCGCAAGCTGCGACTGCTCAATCCGCTGCCGGGCTTCTGCCTGACGGGCTTTTAAGAGCCTCAGTTTTTCAATGCGTGTTCCTTGAAACGCTTCCTGCTCAGCCGCTTTGGCTTGCAATGCCTGCTCTTGGGCTTGCTCAAGCAGGGCGTTGGCTTCAGAGACATCCAGCTGTACCAGTCGCTGCCCAACATGAATCGTATCCCCCTCATCCACGAAAACCTTCTCAATATGTGCCATCACAGGGGAGCTAAACGAAACCGTCGCATCCGCATGCACCTCTCCCGTGACCGTCATCGTGGCAATTACGGCTTTTGCCGCCAGTTTAATGGCCTCAACCCCCTCAGATTTTGTGAGAGATTGCCACAAAAGCCATCCTGCAAGCACCGCTGGCACGAATAAAATAAGCCCCCATTTAAAAGGCTTCTTGACAGGTTGCTTTAGAAAGGTTAAGGGCATTTTGCACGCTTTGTTAGAGTTTCATGAGCGAGGCGGCCTGCAGCCGGGTCAAAGAGCGGAACAAGGCCTGCTCAGCCCGCAGAACATCCAGCGTCTCGCTGCGTTCTTTTAAACGAGATTCCGCGCGCGCTTTGGCTTCATGAGCGCGGGCTTCGTCAATATCAGAACCTAACTCAGCCGCATCACTCAAAACGGTCACGGTATCACCATCTGTAATGCACTGACCGCCCATCAGGGTTAAAAATAGATTTTGGCCATTCAGAGTTGCTTTGAGCACACTTATTGCCATGGGTGCCGCAAGCGCCTGGTGGCCAGCTAAAAACTGAATCCGCTCACCCCGAGGCAAAAGAATGTTGTCCAGGGATGAGGGCACCTTTTTAGGAGCATTGGAGGGGGCTTCTGCCAATAATTCTACTTGCACGGCATCAACAGGGGCTTCAAACACAGTTTTTTCGGGTGTGAGCACTTTTAGCAATAATGTTTTAGACATGGAATCGCATCCTTTTTTATAAATGAATTCTTTTATTGAAGAGCGGGGCCAAAGCCACCACCGGGTTGAGACTTGAATTGGGTTTTTACGTTGCCTTGCGCATCAAAACTTTTGGGACTGGTCGAAAGCGTAATTCTGTCGGCGGTTACCGTGCGGTCTCCCTCCGTGACGCTTGATCGGCCAATCAGGTTGATTTTATCAACGGTGTTGTTGACGATTTTAAAGGTCGCTTTAGGAGCAGACACCCGGTAATCTTCATAAACGATTCGAACATGACCACTGGCAATAACGCTATTGGAAACCTTGTCATAGTGCTGATAATCAGATTCTATAATAACAGGCGGCTTGCCGGGCGTTGCATTGGGAGGTGTCACACGACTGCGAACATTTTTTTCAGCAATCAAATTGCCAGAGCCTAATAAATAGGTAATTTGCTGACCCGTTAGCTCCCCGCGATTGCCGTCTTTTAATCGAACCCCTTCTGAAAATTTCACCGATTCGGGCTTGCCAGATTCCGAGACATTTAAAACCATTCGGGGGCTGTAGGCTTCAAAATCTTTGTAGTGCATGCTCACGCTACCGGTTGCGGTAGCGGTTTTGGTTCGATTGTCAAACTCCTGCACATCTGCACGGATGGTCATGGGGGTGGCGGCAATGGTATTGAGCTCGGTGACCGTATTGCCCAAGGCCTTGACCAGTTGGCTATTGAGATAGAACTGAAGTGTATCTGCTTGAATGGCATCAGTAAGCCAGCCTTTTGGCGCAGAAGCACCCTTGACAATAGCATTGGCAGGGTTAACGGCAATCAGGTTAGAGCCAACTGATCCTGGTAGCGACTTGGGGGGAGAAAATCGTTTTGCAGACGGGCGATTTGGAAACGTTGCAACCGATTCACCATTGGCATTTGGCTTGACGGTGGCTTCTGTGCCAAAGACGCGCATGTTGCCAACGCTGACCGTCACATGCCCACTAAATCGAGAGGCGCCTGTGGCATGATCATAATGTTGCGAATCGGCGTTAATTTCAACCACAGGTTGCGCAATAGCCGCTTGGGCGGCTAACGGAAAGCTGAGCAAGGTCACAACACTGAGCAAAATATGAAAATGACGACTTGGGTTGACAGCGTAAGGCATCCGAAATATCGAACTCTTTAGAACTCTTTAGTAAAACCAAAATGATGAATTACATTTTACGTCAAACTAAAACCAGTGTATCTTAAAACGAAGTCATCTTGAGAGATTGTCGCGTTGTCACGTCACGGCTGTACCGTGAAAATGCAATGGCCGTATTAGGCGGATTCCTTAATATTGCTGGTTTAGAAATAGATGTGACGTTATTGATTTTTAATAGTTGATTTTTTTTAAGGGGTGCTTGGCCAATGCCATTCCGTTATGCTGGTAGACTAAAATACAGCTTTCAAATCACGCGTTTTAAGCTGGCTCTGATGCCGCTGCTGTTGTGTGCCTTTGTAAATCACGTTGAAGTCTGGGCAGACCCCTCTTCTGAAGCGTCTCAATCTGAGTTTTATTGTTCACAAACTTCCTTTTCAGCCCCGCTCTCCTCTTCCCGCATGATGTCTTCTGATGCGACCCATCAATCGTCTGGCTCTATGGCCAAGGCAGACAGCCCTCAGGCTGAGCAGGCCTGTATTACCCTTTTTACGCTAAATGACGTCTATCATGTCTCTGCCATAGATGGCGGAAAACGCGGTGGGCTAGGGCGGGTTGCTACGCTAATCAAGCAACTACGCCTCAAGCACCCCAATAGCATGCTCATTCTGGCCGGCGATACCCTGGCACCGAGTCTGGAGTCCAAGCTTACCGAGGGGGCGCACATGATTGACGCCTGGAATGCGCTGGGCGTTGATCTGGCAACCCTTGGCAACCACGAGTTTGATTTTGGCCCTGCCGTGCTGCAACAGCGCGTCAAGGAGTCAAAATTTCCCTGGATGATTGCCAACGTTTTTTATCAAGAGCGGCCTTTTGAAGGCATGCCTGCCACCGTTATTCGAGAGTTTTCAGGCGTGAAGGTTGGGTTTTTCGGCGTTTTGACCCCAGAGACCCTGGGTATTTCCAAAGCAGGGCCCGCTGTCAACATTACGGATCCGGTTGAGGCGGCAAAAAAGGCTGTTAAAAAACTCAAGCAGCAGGGTGCCGATGTGATTGTTGCCGTGACGCACCTCTCTCTTGCTGAGGATATTCTCTTGGCCCAGCAGGTCTCTGGTATTCATGTCATTGTTGGGGGGCATGAACACACCCTCATTGAATTGCTCGTTGGTAAGGTTCCTATTTTTAAAGTTGGCTCTGATGCGCGTAATTTGGGTCACATCGAGCTCACTGTTAATCGCAAGAGCAAAGCGCTTGATAATATTCAGTGGGAAATTATTCCTGTCACGGATGCCATTGCAGAGGATGTTACTTTTGACAAGATGATGGCTCGCCATCAAACCACCCTGAATGAGCGTTTTGGCAAGACGGTCATTGAAACCAAAACAACACTGGTTGGCCGCCAGGCGCTGGTTCGAACTCAGGAAACCAATTTGGGCAATTTAATTGCAGAAGCCTACCGAACCATGCATCACGCCGATTTTGGCTGGATTAATGGCGGCGCGATTCGAGCCAATCGCGATCTGGTCGCAGGCACCATCACTTACAAGGATATTTACGATCTTTTACCCTTTGGAAACAAGGTTTATCGACTCAATTTGTCTGGCAAGGCCATTCGCACTGCATTTGAGTATAGCTTTACCCAATTGGGTCGCTACAGAGAACCAGGCGGCTTTTTGCAGCAATCGGGCTTGTTGATTGAAGCCGATATGCGCCTACCTGAAGGCCATCGTATTACGAGCCTGAAGCTTGCTAAAACGGGTGAGCCCCTCCAAGAGGATGCGATGTATACCGTGGCCTTACCCGATTTCATTGCCCGAGGCGGCAATGGCTATCAATTAATGGATGATGAGACCAAAGCACACATGGCGCTTCAATATGATGCGGCCCTAACGGATGCAGAGACCTTTGCCGAATATCTTGAAGGGCTAACCTCGCCGCTTGACATCAAGGCGGATGGCCGAATAAACATTACGCGCTAAAAATAGGTTTTAACCTACTTTTGCAAGGCACTGGGTTAATGCTCTGGCCTGAGGTGTCTGAGGGTATTTTGTCTTCCATGTAAAATCCCAGAATTTAAAGGTGTCACCGTAGGGCACCACAATAATATCTACCTTTAAGGGGCCATAGGTGTAGTTTAACCCGATGGTTACGTGATCCGTCACGCCCAGGGTGGGATGTTCAGAGCGGGTAAAGGCTGGTAAAACTGAAGGTGCCGCTTGGAGTTGGCCAAAAGTCTTGTCAACGCACTGAGCACGACGTAAAAAAGTACGCTCTGGCAGGTGCTGTTGAAACCGACTGCCCGCATAGGCTCGGTAGAGGCCGATAAAGTCTTCTGCTTTCAGTTTGTCTATTACCTGCCTTAGCATTAACGTTAACTGAGCTGTTTCATCCGGGCGGTAACCATCGACGAGTTTTGAGTTACTGCAGCCACACAATAGGCTCGACAAACACAGCATGACACTCGTCAGAACAACAAGCAATGGCCGCTGAGGAGTCGCGTTAAGGTGTGACATGATGGGGCAACATCCGGCATAAATCAAATTTTTTAAGATAAGCTGGCATCAAGAAGCACGATTACTCCATAAACCCAGACTAGCGGAAAGGGCAAATACATTGAATCCACAAAATGTTGTATCTTCTGGCATGGGCCGCTTTGTTACCTTTGAAGGCCTGGACGGGTGTGGAAAAACCACGCAACTGGCGATGCTTGCCAAAAAATTACGTCTTGAATCGCCAGACTGGCGCGTTCTGGAAACATTGAACCCGGGTGGAACCCTTCTTGGTAAAGAACTTCGACAGATAATCCTCGAGCAGCGTCAAGAGAGCAGTCCACCCTCTGCCATGGCTGAGTTGTTTCTCTACCTGGCGGATCGCGCTCAGCATGTCCACGACGTGATTATCCCAGCCCTTCAAAGCAAAACCGTCGTCTTGTGTGATCGTTTTACCGACTCTACCGTAGCTTATCAAGGCTTCGGACGTGGGCTTTCCAACGCTATGCTGGGGCAATTGAACTCGTGGGCAAGTCAAGCCATTGTTCCTGACTGCACGTTTTTGTTGGATGCCCCCGTTGAACTTCTACTTGGGCGTCTAAAAGGCCCCAAGGATCGTCTGGAATCTGAGTCCTTCTCGTTTTTTGAACGGGTTCGTCACGGATATCTTGATTTGGCAAGGCAATATCCTGAACGGATTGTGGTTCTGGATGCCTCGCAATCAGCTGAAGTGCTCTCAGAGCTTATTTTCTCTCATCTGATGACCGTGTTAACGCCTGCACAAGAGAAATAAGCTTCGCAAAAAGCACATCAAAACAAGATTAATTCAAATGGCGGGCAATTTTCTTAAGGGCAAGGCGAGCTCGATCATAAATGGCAGGCTCTTGATGAGTACTTGCCTTGGCTAAAATCGAGTGGACTATGGGTTGGCTGGCTCCAATTTCGCCCAACGCCCAAACACAGAGAGCTGTAAGCTCAATTGCATCGGTTGTGGGCTTTTCTGCTGTTAAAGTGGTTTGAATGATAGTGAGCAAGCTCGGCAAAGCGTGCTCATCTTGAGCCTTCCCTAATTGCCAGGCCGCAATGCAGCGGACATCATTTTTTTCAGCCGTATTGTTCAACAAATCAATCAAAGCAGCAAGGCTCTCCGGCGCCAGCTGCCCCAGGGCTTCTGCGGCAGCGAGGAAGACATCATTGTGGCTGTCATAGAGCCCTTGAATCAACAGCGGAATGGCTGCAGTCACATTCAGCCGACCCAGAGCCTCAAAAACACACTGGCGAACCTGTGGATCACCGTCATTGGCAACCGACGCCAACGCATCAAAAACATCCGCGCTGCCATATTGCCCGAGACCTAAGGCAACTGCTGCTCGCAAGGGGGCGTCTTCAGTTGGGTTGAGCAAAATACGTTTTAAAAAGGGCTCAAACGCTAAAAAACGCTCATGATGGCTATGTTGCAGTAAAAACAGTAAGGCATTCAGGCGGTGACTCAAGGGCTCCTCTGATGAGCCTAATACCTTGGCACAAGTTGCTTCCACTTCATTATTTGAAGCAGCTAAGAATTCAGGATCAAACGCTGGCAAGCCAAGGCCTCACTGTAAACGGCTCGATTTTAGGAGTAGAAAAACTTTTCCTGCTTCAATAATAGCAGGATATCCCAACTTTTTCGAGCCTATAAACGCGAGCTTTTTCTTGCCTCAAGCGCATCAGGCCATAAACATCTTCAAGATGGTATTAAGGATTATTAATGAAGGAATATTTCTTAACGGGCACCACGCTGGCGTATTCGGCAGAAATTTTTCGAAGCCTTCTGCAGAGCGATTCCATTAAGGCCGTCATTTGAGGCGGGGTGTTTTCAAGCAGTTTGGTGAGTTCTTCCTGGAAAATTACCTCAAGCTCAACATCGCATGAAGCAATAGCTGTTGCTGTTCTGCGGCCACCAGCCTTGGGATCCAGAAGGTACATTTCACCAAAAATCTCCCCCTGAGTTAATTTACCAATGGCAACCATGCCACCGTCACGGCGGCTCTTGCAGATTAAGACTTCACCCTTAAGGACATTATAAGTGCGATCGCCGAGATCACCTTCTTTGAAAATGGTTTCACCTTTGACATAATTTTTGGTGACAAACATAGAAAAAATATCCTGCAAAATTTTTAGAGACAAGAAGCCTGCACAATCAAGCAACTAGCTTCCATTAGGGTGTCTAGCTTGAGTCGTTTATTTGATAATTGTTGTAAAGCATACTTCTCAGATTTCTCAAATTTTGTCTAAGAGAGAGTGAAACACTACATTCACATCCAATACGCACCATGGATGAAGAAAAATTCTGGCTACAACATTTAAACTATAGATCTTGACATACCACTCTGGGTCATTGTTTTGGATGAACTATTAAATAAAAAACAACTAATAAATAAATAGGAAAGACTCGTTTGTGATAGGCGCATGCATTCAAATATTTCTTTTATTCTAAGAATCTACCATACGATGGCATAATGGAACCGACCAAATATTCAATTTAATCCGATCACATGAGAAATTTATCTTTTATATAACGAATAAATGTTTGATTTCAATACGATTTAGCCACTTTTTGAACTTACGTTGCCTCATCTCTCAAAACGGAGCACACTTATGTCATGAGTCCGTTTAAATATCGTCTTCAAAAAGTGTTTGAGCTCCGTGAACGTAAAAAGCAGGAGCAGGAGCGTCGCGTTCAGCATGCGCTTGCCTTGGTGCGAAAAATCCAGCAGCAGCGTGACGCCAAAATGCAAGAGCGCATTGCCGTTGTGCGCCATATGCAACGGGTTGATCCCACCATGTTTGAGTTTCACGATCGCTATTTGCAAAAACTCGATCAAGAATTGCAGATGATTACCTCCGAGCTTCACCAAGCGGAGGCCGAGCTTGCTACAGAACGTCAGAGACTGCTTCAAGCCCAGGCAGAACTTGAGGCGCTAATTAAACATAAAGACAAAGCCACAGAAATTTGGCGCGAGGAGCAAAAGCAACAAGAAATGAAAAAGCTGGATGAAGTGGCCAATCAACGCTATTTTCGACAGCAACAAGAGCGCGATTTGGAGCAGAATTTGCTCCAGTAAGAGCCGCTTGAGTCACCGAGGCATCACTGAGCTTTACCAGTAGCAACCTCATGAGCCAGTTGCCGAAATTTAGTAACCTCTAACGGGGTTACGTCTTACGTTCAGGGCGGCATCCAGCAATAATCTGGCAGGTTGCAATTTTTAAAACGTCAGTATGATTTTTATATAGCTTATAGTTCTTAAAAACCAAAAATTCAAAAAGCGCTCAGACAAACCCGCAAAACAGAGGCCAATATCAGGAAACGTTGACGCCAGCCAGCACCCAGAAAGGAAATCTTCTGCGATGCCTTCTAACGTTACGATGGATACCGTCTCCAAAGCTCGACCTCTTGCAGAATCAGCCGCAGGGTCTCATACGGCGTCTCAGCCGCTACAGGCCTCTTCGATTACTGCTCAGATAAGCTTTGCGCAACTGATGCTGGCGCAGGCAGAGACGACGATGCTTGCGGAATCCTCCAAAAATCTCACAAATTGCCCACAAGATGCGTTGAAATCTTCTTTAGAAAATAAAATAGCCTCTGCGTCAACGTTTTCGATGCAACCGCCATCTGTCTCAGAACTGGCACCTAAATCACCCGAATCTTCAGAAGTTAATCCGCCAGTGGATCCCAAGCCCATCGCCAAGGCCTCAGAGGATGAGCCCGCCCCGTCCCAATCAACACACAAGGGTGATACCCCCTCTGTTGTTTTACCCGCTGTGGCTGTATGGTTTCCAACGAGTGCGCTGAGGGCTGAACCCTCAACCATGAGCTTGCAAGCTGCGTTGAGTCCAGCCTCCTTTGCCACGAGACAGGTCATTGCTGAAACACTGGGAGGCGGTTCGCGTCAGGCTCAACTGAGCGAGAAGATGCAAAATGCCCTGGCCATGGCTCATAAATATGGCCGATCAGTTCGAATTGACATCAACAGGGACACACAGCTTATTTTCAGGCTTTCTAAGGGGCTTGTCTCTGCAGAATTTCTGTCTCAAGGCTCTGGTCTTCTTGTCTCTTCGCTTTCTGGTCAGCTTGAGACCCTCAAAGCACGACTTCAGGAACAAAATCTGCCAGTGGACACACTGACCATTCGAGAAGATACCCCTCAGGGTCAAAAACATCATGGCCAGAAAAATCCTGATGATAACGATGCTGAATAATATTGCCCAGTTTTGGTTATTCACAAGAAAGAGAGAGGCGCACGATGTACGATCCCTTTGTTACGTCAATCAACACTCAAAAAACCGTCTATGACTGGTTTAGCGGCATTACACAAAACCTTGGCAATATGTACACACCGGGGTATCGCCAGCAACAGAACACGTTTCATGATTTTTTAAATGGGGTACAGTCTGCAGATGTGCCTAAAAAAGCCGATCAGGGTAAATCCATACCAGGGCGAGGACCCACCAGCCTTTTCATTGAAGGATCTGGGTTTTTTCTGGTTCGCAAAAATGATGGTGCCCTGCGATACACGCGTCTTGGCGACTTTACCTTCAATAAAGATGGCACTCTGGTGACACACAAGGGCGATAAGGTGCAGGGCTACTTATTGGATGATCAAGGTCAGGTGGTCAATGGAACGAATGCATCTAGCCCGCAAGGCAATGGGCTCAACCAAACGCCAAACAATATTCCCACCACAGAGATTACCCTTTGGGTTGATCCAAGCAACGGCAAGTTTCTGGGCAAGTATGACGAGTATAAAATTCGCTCTGATGGCACCGTTGTTGGGATTGCCGATAAAGGCAATACCATTGACCCCCTGTATAAAATAGGCCTCGCAAATTTCATCAACCCCGCAGGGCTCACCGAAATAGAAGATTACCATTACGTGGCAACCGATAATTCAGGGCCTGCCGCGCAAGGCACGGGTGAAATCCGGAGTGGGTTGCTTGAAAGCAGTAACGTCGATACCGACGAGCAGGTGAGTCAACTTCGTCAAGCCAAAATGCAGCTGGATGTGACCAATAAAGTCATCAGTACCAATAAATCCTTGCTGGAAGAGGCGTTGCGGCTGATACAATAGTCTCATCAATAGATGAAACACTACGGTTTCAATTTTGACTCATGGGCCATGCGTGCTGGATTCTTGAAAGAAATTGAAACCGGTGTTGTAGCACACGGCCAATGGATGTTGCCATGGTTTTAGCCAAGGCCGCCACATGTAAATAGACGGCCGTGAAATAACGGTTTAATTGATCCTTAAAGCCACGGATGCTGGCACCTGGCGGGGTATCAGTTTTGGACACCAGCCGAGATGTTACGACTGGCGAACGACTTTGCTCAGGGAGTGCTCGGGAGTCTCCATGAGCCTGAAGGCTTTCAATCCGAGGTGCATAATTTGCAGGGCTCATGGCGAAAACGTGAGCCATTGCATTTGGTTGTGTCATGGAGGTTGAAATCATCATCAATCGCCTTTAGGTGGTGGCCATCAGCCTAAAAATTTGAATTCAAATCACTTGACTCAAAACACGACAGATTGGCTTAGAAAGCCTAGTTTAAGCGCACAGTGGGCTTTACTTTCTGATAATTATGGGCTCAGCATAGCTATGAGTGTATCATTTTTTTTCAGCTATTTCAGAATTTTTTGACTAAAATGATACATCTCTCAGCGTTGCTGAAATTTGTTGACATTTTTTGAAGTAAACGCACATAGTTTCTTGATTGCACATGAGTTATCAATCCCCAAAATTGGTTTTAACCCGCCGGTATGACTTTCCTGCCAGCCATCGACTGGCCAATCCCTTGTGGGATGACGCTCGCAATCAGGAAGTTTTTGGCCCCTGTAGCCATATCAACGGCCATGGCCATAATTACACGTTTTGGATCTCCGTGACGGGAGCCCCCGATGCTGAAACCGGCATGATCATGAACTTGTCTGCCATGGACGCCCTGGTGCAGCGGCAAGTGCTCGATTGGGTGGATCACCGACACTTGAATTTGGATGTGCCATTTTTAGCCGGACAAATCCCAACGACTGAGGTTTTGGCTCAAGCTTTCTGGCACCAATTGAGCGACCATTTACCAGATGGGGTGAGTCTGCTAAGAATTCGAGTTCAGGAGTCTCGAAATAATGCCGCCGAGGTGACCCTCGCACCCTTATCTCCTGCGTTTTTGATGGAATAACCAGCAGAGACTCTGCGCCCGCATTCTCTTTCCGTTATGCTGAAAAGAGAGACCATGCCTGCCCTTTAGTTCGCTTCAGCAATGAGCAACGTTAATCCTATATGTCGCAAGCTGCGTTTGACCTTTTTTTCAAACTGATATTCTTTCATCATGAGTTTTTGCGATGAGTTTTCCAGAACCACCGATGTTGACCTCGCCCCAACGGGCTCAAGATGCACGCGCCGAAATCGTTGACATCTCGGATGAATTGACGCATCTGACAGAGGCCAGCTCTGCCAAACAAAAACTTGGCACCTTTGCTGCGGTTCTTCAAAATAAGCCATTTTTGGCACTCTGGCTGGCGCAGGTGTTTTCCCAGCTGGCCGATCGAATTATTTTTGTAGTTTTTATTGCCTTGATTGTGAAACATTTTGGCGCCAGTGATCGCCTCAATAGCTATCTCTACATTGCGTTTACCATTCCAGCCATACTCTTGACAGCCCTTGCCGGTGTTTTTGTGGATCGTTGGCCACTGCGACCCGTGTTGGTTCTCACCAATGTTTTGCGGGCCGCTCTGGTGGCGCTGTTACCAATGGGCATTGGCCATGGCAAGCTCCATTTTTACGCCATCGCGTTTGGAATCTCTGCGGTGACCCAATTTTTTGTGCCCGCCGAATCGAGTACCATTCCAGCCGTTGTGCCTAAATCACAACTATTGACCGCCAATTCCCTGTTTGTCACCACCATGATGGCCTCGGTCATTTTTGGATTTGCCCTGGGTGACCCGTTGATTGGTCTGTTTGGGATACAGCAGGTACACTGGGCCATTGCCAGCCTATTTTTAATGTCTGCCTTCTTTGTGCTTGGGGTGGGTCGTATTGCCCCTCATCAGGCCAAATCTGAGGGGGGTTCCTCCTTGTCTGGCGTGTTTCAAGAACTTTCAGAAGGTGTTCGCTATGTTGCCAGAACGCCCTTGGTCTGGCAATCGATATTGAAGCTTGCCCTGCTGTTTTCGGGTGTGGTCGCCCTCTGCATTCTCTTTGTCTCCTACACTCGCACATTTCTTTATCCGGATCCTGCCATTGCATCCAGAAAATTTGCTTATATTATTGCCGTCAGTGGGGTTGGAATGGCATTGTCTGCCATGATGGTTGGCCAGCGTTTTGATGGTGCCAGCATCAAGACCCGTCTGAAGTTGGTGTATTTTGGCTTTAGCGTTATTGCCCTTGGTTTGTTAATGCTTGCTATGGTTGAGCCTATCTCAGGCTGGCTACAGAAGGAAATGTTGACTCAGCAGTCGCTGTTTACCATTAAATTGACTCATACCTGTTTATGGGCTTTTCTGATGGGTATTGCCGCCGCAGCGGTTGCCATTCCGCTTCAGGCCATCCTCCACGAGCGGATTCCAGCCTCGATGCGAGGCAAAGTTTCAGGAGTGCAGTTTACTGTATTAAGTACGAGCAGTACCGTCCCGGTTTTATTAGCCGGCGTCGGGGTTGAGTGGATTGGTGCGGCCTCTATGCTGAGTTGCATGGGATGGCCTCTGCTGGCGTTTGGTTTAATCAACCTCATGCGTTTAAGCTGGCCCAAGCGTCTCAAGCCGCGGCATTCTTGACATAGCCGCTTGAAATAGTCGCTAGTAGCGTTGAATGGCCGCCCCAAGAGCCTGACATTTTTCTGTAATCAGCTCGTAGCCACGATCCAGGTGATGCAGGTCAAAAATTTCTGTAGTGCCTTCTGACATGAGCCCGGCAATCAACATCGCAGCCCCTGCTCGTAAATCATGGGCTTTGACGGGAGCCGCAGCAAGTTTATCCACCCCTTGTATCACCGCCACATTACCCTGAATTTCAATTTGAGCCCCCATACGGCTGAGTTCTCCGGCGTGCTTGAAACGGTTTTCGTAGAGCATTTCCGTCACGACACTGGTTCCTTCTGCAATCGTGGCAAGGGTGCTCAGGGGTGCTTGCATATCGGTCGGAAAACCCGGATAAGGTTGCGTAATAATGGAGACAGGCTGCAGGCGATGCTTTGGGGCGCTAACCTTGAGGGCGGTGGTTGAAAGCACCTGAACGTCTGCCCCCATTTCTTGTAGTTTACCAATAATCGCCTCTAATGAGCGCAACGGCGCTTGACGCACAATGATACTTCCGCCTGTGCCAACCGCGGCACACATATAGGTTGCCGCCTCAATGCGATCGGACATCACCGCATAGGACAGTGGCCTTAAATCGGCTTGCGTGACCCCATGAATAATAATTTCATTGGTGCCGGCACCGTGAACGTCAGCCCCCATGGCGTTGAGGAAATTGGCTAAATCAATAATTTCAGGCTCCTGCGCGGCATTGGAGAGAATCGTTGTTCCCTCTGCCAAAACTGCTGCCAGCAAGATATTCTCGGTGGCACCAACGCTAGGTGTGTCTAAGACAATTGTCGCGCCAACCAACTTGCTTGCTTTGGCCTCAACATAGCCGTGATTGAGCTGAATTTCGGCTCCCAGGGCTGCAAGCCCCTTAATATGCAGATCAACACCGCGCTGACCAATGGAACAGCCGCCCGGCAGCGAGACCTTGGCTTCACCAAAACGCCCAAGCAACGCCCCCAGGACAATAAAACTGGCTCGCATTTTGCTTACCAGTTCATACGGAGCAAAAATCGTGGCAACCTCTTCACAATTGAGGGTAAGCTCCCCAGCAACGGGATGGCTCACCTGGCCGCCCAGATAACGAATCACATCTTCCATGACGGCCACGTCGCTCAAGTTGGGCACATTACTCAGATGCACCGGATGAGAAGACAACAGCGAAGCGGCAATGAGTTTAAGAACAGAATTTTTAGCCCCAGAAACCTTGATTTCACCCGTTAAAGGGCGCCCTCCTGTTATCCACAGACGCTCAAGGCGCTCCTGACGCTCGGGTCGATCATCAGAGAGCGCGTTGAGAGCAGGTGGCATCATTAAAGTAGGAGAGGTCAACACAACAGGTTCAGTCTGGGATTGAACGAACATTACTGAATTACTCAAGCCATAGGCCTTTGACATAGTATACCCGTCGGACACCGTCGACTCTACCCTTGAAGTGGCATGAGATTCTGACAAACGCTCCGATAAGCATTCTACACGGTTATTTTTTGTAAGAACTGTTGATTTTTTAAAGCCGATACCACGGCTCTCAGAGGGGTAATCCAACGTCTTCTCTCCTCTTTCAATGGGGGTTTTTGCGACAATAACGGCAAAATGACAAGTTTTGACGGGTTCTTTGCGTTCGAAAAAATCTATTTTAATAAAATCGTAACAAACTATTTGTATCGTACACGATGTTTTCTATTTGTTACAATAGTTTTCACGATGACCACATGCTTGTTTGGAAAGGGTTTCTCATTGGATATCGGTTTTGCGATTATTAAAGGCTTGGTTCAGGGTTTAACAGAGTTTTTACCTGTCAGCAGCACAGCCCACTTGATTTTTACGGAGACTCTCCTCAAGCGTTTTGGCTTGTTTCAGGGGGCTATTAGCCTGACTGAAGCTGAAGCTTTTGATGTGCTCTTGCATATTGGCACGCTGGCGGCGCTGTTTGCCTATTTTTGCCGCGATGTGGCCGATTGGGCTAAAAATCCTCTTCAAAATAGAACCCTAAGGCTTTTAATGATTTCACTGATGGTGACAACCATTCTTGTTTTAGGTGTTATGCATACTTCTGAAGCTGTTTTTAGCGCGGCAGGATGGGATAAAACCTTTGGTGTTCGGGATTTATCGGAATTTTATCGATCAGATTTTCGGTGGGTGGCCTTTCATTTGACTATAACCGGCGTTATTTTATTCTGGATTGAGAGTCGGGTGACTCAAAAAAGCACCCAAGAGGCTGCTATTTTTACCCCCGACATGATTGCTCACATGCCCATTAAAAATGCGCTCGTTATCGGATTATTCCAGACGCTTGCCGCCATTTTTCATGGCATTTCACGCTCGGGCAGTACCATTACGGGTGGCATGCTCAGCGGGCTCTCGCGCTTGGCGGCTACCCGTTATGCTTTTATGTTGGGCATTCCCACGTTTATGGCCGCAGCTCTTTATGAAGGGCTGAAAGTGAGCAAACATTTAGACTGGAGTACCTTGCACTGGCAGCCGATGGTCATTGGGACGCTGGTTTCGGCCGTTGTGGGTTATAGTTGCGTGGCCTTTTTTGTTAATTTTGTGGCCAAGCATTCGCTGAAGCCTTTTGCCTATTATTGCTGGGGTGCCGTGCTGGCGATGTTTTGGTTGATGGGATAATGTTTCAAACCCTCATGCCATACACAAACTCAATGTCTTGTGCGTTTCCGACAGGATAAATCACCTGAGTGAGCGTACGAAATCCCGCCTCCTGATAGAATTTTTGCGCGCGGAAGTTTTTCTCCCAAACCGTCAGATAGATATAATCTGCCGCGTGGACGTAACGTGCCTGGCTGAGCACGTACTGAAGCGCCACAGGGCCAATTCCCATACCTTGAAAGGCTTTTAGGAAGTAAAACCGCTCTAAATTAAACGGCACCTGACACGTCAGAGAGTCTGGTAAATAGCGTCGACAGGGCACATTCCATTTCAGATAACCTGCGGGCGTCTCATCTGCCACAACCAACGTAAAAAAAGCCGTCGGGTCTTCACGCTCAGCCGATAAGGCGTCAATACTCAAACGCTCTTTGACATAGGCGTGATAGTCGTCATCGCAATAATTGGTACGAAACGTTTCTTCAAACGTTGTTAACACTATAGCCTGTAGGGTTTCAAGCTGACATATTGAGTTTTTAATACCAAGATGAGCGCTACCCGCTTGGTCAGCCACAGGAACAAATGACCACGTAGGACGCATGGCTCTTTTTGGCGTTAAAAAAGCTTGCAAAACCTAGCCAATCAGTTCGTTGGAAAGATCCAGTTCACTGGCTTTCATAATGAGTGCTTGGTGAATGACTTTCTCGGTGGTAGGGCCTGTGACCGCTTCTGCAAAGGGGTCAAAGCCACGTCGTTGCCGCTCTTCCTCAAGCAAGCCTTTGGCAAGCTCGGCCACTTGAAGAACAAGTTCGTACTGATTATGCACTTCAGGGTTATCTTTTAAATCAAGCGCCAAATCAATCATATTGGATGACACGGGACATAGCCTCCAAGTAAATAGAAGTAAAAGCAAAAAAACTTTTTAAAAAACCAGAATAAAAATTATGCCACAAAAATTGGCAAGGTAATACAGGCGGTGCACCCGCGGCCGAGCCCCTCTGACTGTAACGTCAGTGAACCGCCATGGGCTTCAATAATGTGACGACTTAACCAAAGGCCAATACCAGAGCCGTTGGCCTTATGGCTCACCCCTGCCTCAAACAAACGCGCTGCTTGTGCCGCAGAGAAGCCCAATCCATTATCCTTAATGCTCAAAACGGCCTTTGATGGCTCTGACGAAGACAAAACCACCATAATCCTCGCAGCCTCCGGGTTATGAGAGGGGGTATGAAAGGCTTCCAACGCATTTTTTAAAAGATTCAAAAGCACTTGTGTCAAACCCATGTCATCGGCCATGGCGCTTAGGGGCTGATTTGGCACTTTCAGCGAAAGGGTGACCCCAGCTTTTTCACAAGCCGGAATCATCATCTCAACCTGTTCTGTGAGCCACGGTGAAAGCGCAAGTGGTTTATAATTTAGACTGT
This sequence comes from Vampirovibrionales bacterium, assembly GCA_035285385.1. Classification (GTDB taxonomy): domain Bacteria; phylum Cyanobacteriota; class Vampirovibrionia; order Vampirovibrionales; family JAJTHC01; genus JAYKJM01. Next base: position 1,339 of record JAYKJM010000061.1, on the reverse strand, counting down.
TTTTGCTCACGCCAAAGGGTTGTGATTCAGCGGCCTTTAGGTGAGGGGCTTCAAGCAGATGAGACATCTGAGTGGCTGCTGTTGAGGCCGCTTTTAATGCCGCCTGAAGTGATTCTTCGCCCTCAAGCGTTTCAGATTGAAGCCGGGCAATCTCAAGATGAAGCATCAATACCCCCAGCTGATTTCGAAGCTCGTGGGTAGTAATGGCGCTAGATTCAGGGGTTTGAGTCATCATCAAATCGATATTATCCGCCTCAGTTCGCCTTAAGTTTTGCCAACAGAGCCGGTACAATCTCAAACACATCTCCCACAATGCCTAAATCAGCCACCTTGAAAATGGGCGCATCCGAATCTCGGTTAATGGCCACAATATGGCGAGCATCGCGCATGCCAACCAAGTGCTGAATGGCGCCAGAAATCCCTAAAGCCACGTAGAGTTCAGGACGAACCGTTTTGCCCGTCTGACCGACCTGCTCTGCATGAGGACGCCAGCCTGCATCCACCACGGCACGTGAGGCACCCACGGCACCACCCAAGGCTTCTGCCAACCGTTCGACCAGTTCAAACTTTTCAGCGGCCTGAAGGCCACGCCCACCAGAGACAATCACACTGGCCTCTTCAAGTGAAAGAACATTGCCAGCGCGCTCTGGAGCGCCATTGTCGACGAGGCGAGTTGCCACGGTGTTGGGCAGCGTTTCAAACGTCAGGCAGACAGAAGGCGCATTGGCCTCTAAAACGGGTTTGGCAAAGGCCTTGGCGCGAAGGCTTATCACCAAGCCACCTAAAGGCCAGGCATACGTTTTTGAGATAAGGCCACCATAACCGGGCACGCTAAAGCCATCAGGGGTCACGCTTGAAACGTTTGAAATGACAGGTTGATCCAACCGAGCTGCAAGCCGAGCCGCAAGGTGGCGCGCAAAAGGCCGACCTGACATCACAAGTGTAACGCCCGTTTGAACATGCGGCAGCAAAGCCTGCTCAAAGGCCTGTATGCTTACCCCCTCAGGGGCTAAGGTCGCCGCAGAAATGACGGTGACTTCTGATAAGCCAAGCCCAGTCAGGGTTTGGCTCAAGCCTGCCTCATTATTGACAGGCTCAGCACTGAGCACAAAGGCTTTGGCAATTGAGAAGTTTGCCTGCTGAGCCACAGTTACTGTTTCCAGTGAAGCCTCGCTCAGTACCCCCGCCTCGGACTCCAGAACCAACATGGCCGTATTCATAACAAAACACCCTCTTGTCTTTCAGCTACCAACTACACCACTTGAAGCGATGACAAATAGGAAACGATTGCGTCAGCCGCCTCATTGGGTGAGGCAGGCTGAATGGTTCGCCCTGCAGG
>JAYKJM010000060.1:0-25695 GCA_035285385.1 Vampirovibrionales bacterium | reverse complement strand
CGCAGTTGATTCATGAGGCCAAAACCCACTTGAATCAACTTGAGTGCCCTCACCGTTTTAAATCGTTGCTCGTTATTGCTGATGTTGTCATTGAGCGGCTTTATTAGGCATAATAATGACAGAATTCAAGTAATTTGGCTTTTAACGATCGTTTGCAGCAGGAGAATTTGAATGCGTTGGCGCTGGTTGGTTCCTGGTTTAGCCATTAAACGCTGGCTATTGGGGATGTTCTCAGGCCTGCTGTTAAGCGTTTTGGGCATGGCGCTTTTGGCCAACTTGCAACCGGTCAGTAAAACCATGCAATGGGTGCATGATATTGCCAACCTCGTGCCTTCGGTCGCCAGTGGCCCGCTACTCATTATTGGCGGGTTGCTGCTGATGTGGTGGAGTTTTCGCAGTACGTGGGGTACTCTCAAAACAGCCATGGCCTCCCAAGGCTCTGATAGCCTTCTGGAAAAGCTCTATCGGCAGAATAAATTGGTGCGAGGCCCCAAAGTGGTTGCTCTGGGTGGCGGCACAGGCCTTTCAACCCTGTTGCGGGGCTTGAAACATTTTACCAGTAATATTACGGCCGTGGTCACCGTCGGAGATGACGGCGGAAGCTCAGGCCGATTGCGGACAGAGCAGGGCATTATTCCGCCTGGGGATATCCGAAACTGTTTGGCCGCCCTGGCCGATGAAGAACGCCTGATTACAGAGCTCTTTCAATACCGCTTCAAGGTTGGTCAGGGCTTGGAAGGGCATAGTTTTGGCAATCTCTTTTTAACTGCCATGTGCCGTGTTACAGGCGACATGATTTCAGCTATTAAAGAGTCCTCCAAAGTGCTTAATATTCGAGGACGTGTCTTGCCTGCCACCCTTGATAATGTGTGTCTGGTTGCCGAAATGGGTGATGGCGCTGTGATTCATGGTGAATCCCATATTCCGGATGCTTCCAGTGTTCATGGGTCTATTCAGCTCATTCGCTGCGAGCCTGAGAGCCCACAGGCTTTACCAGAAGTGCTTGAGGCTATTGCCGAGGCAGATTTAATTCTCCTGGGCCCAGGAAGCCTATACACCAGCGTTATCCCTACGTTACTAGTGCCTGAGATTGCCAAAGCAATCGTCAAGCGCAATATTCCAAAGCTCTACGTTTGCAATATTGTTACCCAGCCCGGTGAAACGGATGGCTTTAGTGTGGCAGACCACATTCAGGCGCTGCTTCGTCATGTGCCCTCTCCTGTGTTGCATATGCCTGGCAGCCAGGGTTTGGTGAGTGCCGTGCTTGTTCATGCCAACGGGTTGCCGGCCGCCCTGATTGAAAAGTATCAGGCGGTGGGCAGCACGCCCATCGCTTTGGATCGTGAACGATGTACAGCCCTGAACGTCTCGGTGGTCGAAGGGTTGTTAATTGATCCCACGGCGCCGACCACTCTGAGGCATCATCCTAAAAAACTAGCCCAAGTGATTTTTCAATGGTTTCGCACACAGGCTCCGGGTCATTTTGGTCGCCGCCACAAGCAGCTGGATAAGCTGTTAAATACCAATGAAGCATTAGTGGCCGTTTCTCATGCTAGCAGTGAGGTGTGTGACGCTTAGGGGGTTGTATTACCAAAATCATGAAACTTGTCATGGGTTTGAATGACACGCAGTTTTTTTGTTAGACTGAATGCATAAGTTTTTAAATATGCTCGAAGTCGTGTTGATAATTTTTTAACTTCTTTTTGAAAGGTTTTGACTATGTCTGCTGCCATTGCCCACCAAGCCGCCCTTGAAATTTCTGCTCAACCGCGCGATGCCTCTAAAAATCCGCGTCAACTGCGTGCCCTTGGATTTATTCCTGCAACCCTCTACGGCGGCAAAGAGGCTCCGGTTTCCATTCAGGTTGCCGAAGAGGCGATTGCCTTGCCCATTAGCCGGGGGCAACGGATGTTTCGCTTGATCTTATCGGGCAAATCCATTTTAGCCAAGGCACATCAAATTCAGACGGTTTCCACGAGCGATCAGGTGCTCACGATAGAATTTTTACGCGCTGCCAGCTAGTTTTTTAGATAGCCCTTTTGATGGTACTAACACCTTTAGAACCTTAAGGCTCTCGGGTGTAAACGGTACGCGTGGGGAAGGCAAATTCAATGCCTCGCTGGCTAAACTGACTAAAAATCGCCAGGTTAATGGCCTGTTGGCGATCCATAAACGTGACGTAGTCAGAGGACAGCACGAAATAGACGACCTCAAAATTCAGGGCATATTCGGCCATTTGCGAAAAATGAGCGCGATCGAAACGCACATCCGGCTGAGCCACGATGATGGCTTTTATGAGCTCTGGTATTTCAGCGATGATTTCCGGTGGGGTCATGTAGGTCACCCCAACCGTAAACAGCACCCGACGTTCTTCCATTCGCCGAAAGTTACTAATGCGACTTTTTAATAAATCGGCATTGGCAAAAATGATTTGCTCCCCGCTCAGGCTTCGCAATCGTGTGGTTTTGAGGCCAATATGATCCACGGTGCCGCGAAACGTGTCGACGACGATAAAATCCCCAACAATAAAGGGTTTATCCAGCACAATGGAAAAGGCCGCAAAAATATCACCCAAAATGTTCTGAATCGCCAGAGCCACTGCCACACCACCAATGCCCAAGCCGGCGATCAGCGTGGTGACGTTTACCCCCAGCCGCTCCAGGATAATGAGCGTGAGCGTGGACCAAAGAATTAAGGTGCCCACAAATCGCAGAGGCCCCATCATGGTTTCAAACCCTTTGCGCTCGTCATCACTTTTGCGATTATTGCGCACCTGGGCCAACATAAAGACGAGGCCTTGATCCAGCCAAAAAGCCATCTGAACCCCAATTGTGACAATCGTGATTTTGCCAAGGCTCTGGCTTGCCCAGGCGGGCATTAACATCACATGAGAGGCAATATCAATGGCCACCACGGCAATGACCCACAAATGGGTTTGACGCAGCAGATTAATCAGAAACCGACCCCAGGGGTATCGAGCAGGTGAGACAACGGCTAAACTTTCTGGAGAGGCAAACTCTCCAAGAACGTTGGCTTTTGCGGCTTCAAGCTGGTTTTTTTCTTGTCTCAAGGCTTCAAGATGCTTGAGCCATTGACAGGACAAATATCGAAACCAGCGCAACAGGCTGAAAATCAGCACAAACAACGCCAGCGAGAGCATCCATCGCCAAGCCGGGTTCCCCAGCCAGCTTATCATGGCCCAATGATCGAGTGGGGCGGGTAATCGACGCGTCCAAGAATGTATTCCCCAAAGGCTTTTGTTCAGTTGCACGGCCGTGGCGGAGGGCGTCAACAAAAAGGGGGGAATGAAAAATAAGGTCATGCCTCAACAAACGGCTCCAAAACAAGAAGGCGCAAAACATGAAAGATACTTAGTGTCCATGACGCACTAATTAGTTTAAAGTTCCTGTGTTGGAGAGAGCTCAGGTGTTTCAAGCGAATCTAATAACAGCTGGGAGGCCTCGATAGCTTCCGTCAGGATTGATTTTAACATGTGATGCACTGGCGGATTGTCAAGATTGAGCTGAAAATATGAAATTGGGCTTGTCAGTGAGAAATCGGCGAGGCTGATGGGGTCTGAATGCCTCACGTGCGCCAGTTGATTGGCCAGTGCAACGACGTGAACCAGCGCGGGGAACTGTTGGGCTTTTTCTGGCGCGTGATGAAACGCAATGGCCTCGGTTAAGGACAACGGCAACTTCCATTTGTGGGCGACAAGCTCGCCAATACTGGCGTGTGTGCAGTTTAGTATTGAAAACTCCAAATCATAAAAGTGATTTGCTTGGGGTGGAATTTGGCGTGTTTTGGCCGTCAGTAGGACGTTTGCATAGTCGCGACTTAGATATTGATCCAACACCAACTTACCAATGTCGTGGAGCAGGCCAGCACTGAAGGCTTCTTCAAAGTCGGCAAGTTTCAGCCATTCTCCTAGCCGGCGTGCCACAAGAGCGCTCACGACACAATGCTGCCAGAAATCTTGAAGATACAGACCTGAGCAAGTCGTGCCACTAAAGAGTTTAAAAATGCTGGCGCTCAACACCAGGCCTCGAACGGTGGTAAAGCCCAACAGCATAATGGCATGCTGAATGGAGGTTATTTGCCGCTGAATACCATAGGCGGCAGAGTTCACCATGCGCAGCACACGAGAGCTCAGCCCGGGATCGAGGGTAATGAGGCGGGCAATTTCGGAGGCAGGTGTGTTGGGTTGACCCAACAGACTGATGATTTGATTGACAATTTTGGGCAATGCCGGAATATCGCGCACCCGCCTAAGAATCAGAGCCTGATGGGAGGTCATTTCTTCTGATGACAAAAATAAAGACGACATAGGGTTCATGGAGGGCTCTGGTCGGGCATCGGCGATAAAATCTGATACGTTGACGTTGCAGCAGGTCGTTCGCGCTATGATGTCAGCATCATACACCTTTTATTGCTATCATTTGTTCTTCGGTTAGTTGATTTTTACCCAGAAAGTGACCCTCTCTATGTCCTCGTCTGCCTCCCTGCAACGAATTGATCACGACTTTAATACCCGCGCCGTGCACGCCGGACAATCTCCCTGCCCGGTGACGGGGGCTGTGATTCCACCCTTGTATCAGACGAGCACCTTTATTCAGCAATCGCTGGTGAAAGATGAAAACCCGTATTTTTATACCCGATTTAGTAACCCCACCATCGAAATGCTGGAAGAGGCGCTGGCCAACCTTGAACACGCACGCCATGGCCTGTTTTTTGCCAGTGGGATGGGGGCATTGAGCACCTTGTTTCTGGCCATGCTCAAGCCCGGGGATCATCTTCTGGGAGAATCCAACCTCTACGGGGGGACCGATGTGCTGATTCGAAAAATTCTGGCTCCCCTTGGCATAACCGCCTCCTTTGTGGATGCCACGGATCTTGATGCGTTTAGGGCGGCCATTCGGCCCAATACGCGCCTGATTCACATAGAATCGCCCACCAACCCGATGCTGAAAATTATAGATATTGCTGCCATTGTTGACATTGCCAAAGCCAAAGCCATCCCGGTGAGTATGGATAACACCTTTTGCTCACCGTATTTACAAACCCCGCTGGATTTTGGCGTGGATGTCGTGATGCACAGCACCACAAAGAGTATTGCCGGCCACAGCGATGTCATTGGCGGTGCGTTGGTGCTTAATGACGATACCTTGCATGAGCGGCTCAAGTTTTATCAGGTGGGTTTTGGCGCTACGGCAGATCCGTTTGCGGCATGGCTTACCCTCAGAGGCCTCAAAACCCTGGGCATTCGCACAGAAGCCTCTTGCCAGACAGCCATGCAACTGGCTCAGTGGTTGCAGCAGCAGCCGCAGGTGGCGCAGGTGATTTATCCGGGTTTGGACAGTCACCCGCAAAAGGCGCTTGCCCAAACCCAGATGCGTGGCTTTGGCAGTATGATTACCATTAAGCCTCACGGCGGTGCTGACGCTGCAGAAGCGCTTTTAAAGCGGACAAGCCTGTTTCAGTTGGCCGTAAGCCTGGGCGGCATTGAGAGTTTGGCCTGCATACCCGCGCGGCAAACCCATGCGGGCATGAGCGTTGATGATAAAGCCGCCATTGGCCTAAGCAATGATGTGATTCGTTTGTCGGTTGGCCTGGAGTCGTTTGCTGATCTCAAGGCAGATTTGGCGCAGGCCTTTGCGGCTTAGACGAGCGTTACCCCATTCCAAGGGTATTGCCACCGTGCATTACATTAGGATTTTGGACACCGGGTATTATACTGCTGAAATTTAGATATTGTTGTGCCTGAGCAAGAACCTGTGACAGATTTGGACTGCCTGAAAGAGCTGCTGGCTTTTGGGCAAATGCATTAGTAGGTGGTTTGCTTCTTTTAGCTTTCCTTTTACCTATTAAGCCTTCTAATAGTCCACCTGCTTGGCCACCGATTGCTCCGCCTACACCTGGAGCAATTGCATTTCCAATAAAAGATCCTATTGTTGATCCCAAACCCATAATGATACCCCCACAAGCATAATACCATTCAGCCCACACCCCCCAGCCCTTACAATCAGTGCCAGAGGCCACTGAAGTTGTCTGGGTTTTTTACAGACCAGGCGGCAAGCGATGAATGATTAGACAGAAACAGAGAGACGCACAATGTTTGTATTAGACAGAAATAATTTGCTTTCAATTATATTAAAACAATCAATAGCATTTTTGTGCTAGAACCTGCGTTCTCAACGCTCATTCTTGCTTCAGCGCGGGTTGATGCCGGCGCGCTTAATTCAAGAATTGATACAGCTTGCTTGCCAGGCCATCATTTTGTTGCCGGCTGGCCACACCCTTGCCCCCTGCCATATATTGCAGGCTTGCCACATACTGCGAATTGACTTCATTGAGATTATCCAAATAAAACGGATTCACCACGCCGGTGACAAAAATATCCTGCCGCTCCTTGTTCATAAACGAGGTCTTCTTGCCCTGAACCATCAAAAACCCGTTGGGTAAAATCTGTACCACCTGGCACGTCACACGATCATCCATTAGGGTGCGGTTTTGAGTGGTTACTTTTGCCGTAATATTGTTGGCGTTATTGAGCCCATCAAACGACGGCAAGCTCAGTGTGTCGGCCAATTTGGATGTGTTGATAAACGGAATTTTATCCAGCAAAAACCGGATGTTACCATTGGTAATGGCTGTGCCGGTATCGGTAATGGCCTGCTGCTTGGTAATGCGGTTGTTGACCTCAACCTCATTTCGAGACTGTTGATCAAAGCGTATTGTGACCGTATCGCCCACGTTGTGCGCAATGGGCGGGCCAATCAACGATGCGGGTCGATACTCTGGCTCGCCTGTTTTGGCGTACGTGGTCGCCGTTGCTCTAAACAGCGACTCGGCCTGCGCGCTGAAGCATTCGGTGGACTGACTCATAATAAGCAACGAAAGCGCAACAAGCGCCGGTTGTTTTAAAAATAGATGGCCAACTAGTGCTTGCCGTTTATGGTAATGGTGCATGGACTCTCTCTTTTAGTGCGGGCGTGTTTTATGAGCGATTACGCCTGATGCCTGACAAAATTGCTATTGCTATTATGCAGGCCGTGTTGCGGCTTGTCTTCGTTCAGTTGGAGGGGGTTTATTTAAGGCTTATGAGCGCGTTTAGTTATCCTGCACCTTCATGTCGCGGTTTTGGGCATCGATTCTGGTGTGAATTCGGGGGGATTTTGGGGCTTCTGTCTGGGCGCGTTTGAGCGCCTCATGAAAAGAATAAATTTTCTGGTTAAAATCTTGACGAATGTCGTGAAGTACGGCTTTTGCGGCCTCATTGCCCGATTTAACATAGGTTTTTGTAATGGTGTCGACATCATCCAGTTTGACCGCTTGATGATATTCCTGACATGTCTCCGTGTAGTAGCGCACATGTTGGGCAAGCTCCAGCAGGTGACTGACCATCATGCGCCGACTGACGTTATCGAGCACCATCAGGTAATTAATGATGCGGTGCAAATGTGCACATTCATCGCTTTGGCGTCGCTTTTTAAGCGATTGAAACAAGGCCAGCACGATTTTTGAGCCTAATCGACGGCTGTCTTTGAGACGGCTTTCAATATTGAATTTACAAATGGCAAAATTAACCATGCCCTCTGAAATGATGGAGACAACCTCCTTGGGAAATAACATCATCATGTCAATGGTTGGCTTGGTAAATGAGCAGTCATCATACCAACGTTTAGAGAAAAACAATGCGTTAGAAACCTGGCGAGAAACCATATTTTTGCGAACGCTCCATGTCTGTGAATTCTCTTGGTGAATTTTCTTAGGTTATTTTTTTAAAAAATTCTCTCTCTCATATTTAGTTGCGGTTTTTTGAATATTTTTTTAGAAAAATTCATTGCTCATAAAAGCTCATTTGAGATAGAGCCGGATACTTCGTGAAGCAATATATGAACAGTCAAAAAATCAATAAAATGACCATAGCGCCATAAAAAGGAGCTGTTACAGAAGTACAAAGATAAAGGCTAAAGTATTGATAACGAGGCAACACCTAGCTCAGCCCTACTCAATACTTCAATAGGGGTCAATGAATGGATACCTGTGTATATTGAACAAAAAAAATACGATTTCACATTACTAAAGTTTCAATTATGCAATTTTAATTTCATTATTTTATTAAGTTGTTTACAAAATTGAAATCTTTGCGCCAGTGTCGATGCACCTTGACGTGAAGTGCCAGAAAAACCGGCCCTTCCACCAAGGCTTCTATCGTTTGACGAGCGAGCATGCCGATTTGCTTTATCATTTGGCCGTCTTCGCCAATTAAAATCTTCTTGCGTGACGGATGATCCACCACCAGAAGCGCCCGAATGACGGTTTTCTCAGCTGGATGTTTGGCGGGCTCAAATGACTCAATCATCACGGCCACGCTGTGGGGCAAATCATCTCGGGTGAGCACCATGGCCTGCTCTCGAATGAGCTCGGCGGCCATCATACGCATGGGTTGATCGCTGAGGGTATCGGCTGGGTATAAGGCTTCGCCAGTGGGCAATAAGCGTGTCACCGTCCTGACAATAGCGTCCAGATTGCGACCAGTCACGGCAGAGCTCACTAATACAGAAGCGCACGCCTCTCCAACAAGCTTCTGATAAGCCTCTCGGCGTTGCTGGCGATCGATTGTCCGTTGCTGCTCAATACGATCCCAATGATTCAGCAATAACACAAACGGTTTTTTGGTTTGCACCAGCCGTTCAGCCATCCAAATATCACCCTTGCCAGGAGCTTGTGTGGCATCAACCACCCAAAGCAGCACATCCGCTTCTTCAAAACCGGTATTAGCTTCCTGTACCAGATATTCGCCGAGTTTGTCCAACGCTTTGCTAAAGCCGGGGGTGTCAAGAAAAATAACCTGCGCCCTTGCCGTGGTTAGAACCCCTCGTATGCGGTATCGCGTGGTTTGAGCCACAGGAGTTGCAATCGCCACAGGCTCGCCGACCAGCCGGTTCATCAGCGAGGATTTTCCGGCATTAGGGCGTCCAACCAAGGCTACAAATCCACATTTAAAGGCCATGGCTTAACCTGCTGAGCCTTCTGCAGACTTTTTAGGAAACGTCACCGCTCGATGCTGAACAGGAGATGATACCAAGCCTTTAGGCGCCGGCAATTTGTCAATATCAATCAGGCTGACGGTTGATTTGGCCATGGCATTAAAAATGGGAAGCGCCACGGTACTTCCCCACGCCTCGGCCATGGTGGGGCTGTCAACGACTACCATAATCAAGATTTTTGGGGCTTCTGCCGGGAAAAAACCAACAAATGAGGTATACAAACTATTGCTGTAGCCATGGCCATTGGCATTGGGTTTTCGAGAGGTTCCGGTCTTGCCGGCAACTCTTAGAGATTGAATGACAGGATCTTTGGGTTTGCCTGCTGCAAAACTTTCTGAGAGAACCTGGCGCACAATGGCTGAGGTTTTAGCCGAAACTGCCCGATGGGGCCGCGGCAGCTGTAAATCATTGCTTGAAATTAATCGAGGAGGCACCCAAACACCATTATTGGCAATGGCATTAACCGCCGCGGCCAGTTGTACAGGCGTGGTGGCCAAGCTGTAACCAAAGCCAAGGTTAGCCTGCATGGAGAGATCCCATTGATCGGGAGGGGGTAAAATACCCGCCGTCTCCGCCGGCAGTTGCAAGCCCGTCTCTTGCCCAAGGCCAAAGCGCTTCAGTTGTTCATAATAAACCTGTTTGGGCACCTGAATGGCCACTTTGGCGCTGCCAATATTGCTTGAATGTAAAAATAAGTATTTTAAATCAATGAGCCCAGGGTAGGGGTGTTTATGATAGTCGTAGTTTTTAATAGTCCACCCTGCCAGCCTCATTTTACCGGTGTCTAGGATCTTGCTATCTTTGTCAATGACACCCGCTTCAAGGCCGGTGGTGATGGTCAGGATTTTCATGGTGGATCCGGGTGGATACACATCACTGACGGCCCAGTTTTTTAATTGAGACTGCGGAAATTTCCAAAACCGCTCTGGGTCATAAGCTGGCAAGGTGGCAAACGCGAGCATCTGGCCGGTTGCAGGTACCATGGCCAGTGCCACCCCTGATTTTGCTTTAGCTTTTTTTAATCCGTCAGCCAAGGCCTGTTCGGTCTCAAATTGCAGACGCGCATCCAAAGTCAGGCGCAAGGGCTTGCCTTGTGCAATAGAGGCCAGCGCCTCGGGCGTCATGCGATCGGCTGTCAGCGATTGAAGTGGCCCCATGGTTGATGGCTCGGTACGCGAAAAAACAGGGGTTTCAAGTCGTGTGTGCGCGGTTGCCTCCATGCCACTGACGACATTTTTTTCATCATTGACGAATCCTAAAACATGAGCGGCTAAAGAGCCCTGAGGATATCGACGACTCCAGCGCGGCACAAAATCAAGCCCAATGACCTGAGACACCTTAAGGTCTGGCTCTAAAGGCGACGCCTTGAGACTTTCCATGGTATCTTTCGTAACGTTGCGGGCCAGGGTGACCGTGGGTAAATCACTGTTGAGCATGTCAGCAATTTCAGAGGCAGAAAGTTTTAAGGCGTGAGCCAGTCTTTTTGACAAAAGAGCAATGGGGACACCTTGCCGTTTTAGCGCTGCAGGATGGGCATAAATCTCAAACGTGAGCGTGTCTTGGGCAAGCGGAATCCCGTTTCTATCTTCAATGGTGCCACGTCTTAAGCGGGGTTTGGCCGCACGATGCTCTGCAAGCGCCATGGTGGCTAACGCTGAGGATTGAAATATTTGCAACCGAAGCAGTTGTATAATGAGCCCTGCAAAGCCAGCCAGTAGCATAATAAGCAGCAGTATAAGGCGCACACGCCGAAAAGCACCTTTATCGGGACGCACAGCGGCCGCCGCTTGCGATGTTCTTCTGGCAGCTCTTGCAGAGCGGTTTAAATGGGGTTTTTGAGGCATCGTATTGCGCATAGGGAGTCGTTTTGAAATAAAAAAAGCTTTAATATTGATTACTGGTTACCGTATGGTCGTAGAGATAAGTTGATTGCTTTGGCTGCTCTGAAGTTGACCCGAACCAAAATTGCATCATTTGCTGGGCAAAAGATTTTTGAGCGGGTTTGGGCACTTTGACAGGAATGACCAAAACATCCGGATTGTGGTGCAAGTTGGGGAATTCTTTCTCTAATTGTCTTGAGGCCTGAAAAGACTCTAGCCGACTCAATAACACTTGCTTAATCTGGTTATCTGTTTCTTGCGCCTGGGTTTTTTCACCCAAGGTTCGCAAGTAGGTTTCCATTTGAACTCGAATACCATATAAAAACGGCATCAATAAAAGGCCAATAGCCCCTACTACGGCCAATATGCGCCCAATTGTAAAGCTCGTAAAAATTTGGCTTGAGCCACTTGCTAACACGCGATACGCACGTTGAATCAGCAACGCCACAGAGAATTCAGAAGCCGCCCCTCTCTGAGCCGCCTGTGGAAAACGCCCATAGGTAATTTTAGTTGTCTTTGAGGGTGGAAATCTGGAAATAGGAGGTTTGGAGGATGACATTATAACGTATCAGGAATCAGAAAAGGCTATCTATTGAGCAAACGGTAAGCAGGTGGTTAAATTTGCTGCTGAAAGTGCTTTCTTCAATAATTGGCACGACGGGCAAAGGCCACAATGCACCTTGCCTTGATCATAACAGCTCCATACTAAATGGAGGGGGATATTGAGTTCAGCCGCGCGCTGGCCAATTTGCGATTTTGTTAAATGCCCAACGGGCGCCATTACGCGAACCTTGTTTCGGGTGGATAAATCCAGAGCCGTATTTAACCTGATGCGATACATCTCGGAGTTATCTGGAAAGCCCGCTTCGGCCTCCTCAAGATTGGCGCCAAAAATGACCGCTTGGGCATCGAGCATTTCAGCATAGCTTGCCGCGATGTTTAAAAACACACCATTGCGGTTGGGCACCCAGACACTGTCTGCTGTTGCAGATGACAAGCCGGCTGACGAGGTTTCTGGATTTAAATCTGCTGGCACCAGCGTCGACAACCATGGCAACGATACCACGCGATGCGCGATGCCATAGTGTTTTGCAATAGCAGAGGCGGCATCAATTTCGCGCAGGGCGGCGCGCTGGCCGTAGTCAAACGTAATGGCCAGAGCCACACTGGCCGGTAGATGATTTAAAATTTCGGCCATTGCCACCGTGGAGTCTAACCCTCCAGAGAGGACAACCACGGCACGTGCCATAGCACGCCCGTTTGGGACAGCTTGCAGCGGTGCTTCAGGATGGAGGGAGGTGTCTAAAGTCATAATTGTTAGGCGTTGTCAACCAGTAGACTGAAAATAAGTTCTCGCAATTGTCGGGGCAGATTTTCCAGTTTTAGCAGCGCCGATAAGGCCGCCAGCCCGCCCACATTATGAAGGGCTTCAATGGCCGCTTCGGCGACAATATCATCGGTGTCAAACACGCGCTTGGTTAAAGGCTCCAGGGCATCGCGGGCAACCCGCTCTCCCATCCAGCCGAGCGCTTCAACGGCTGCAAGCCTGATGGATGGGGCTTCATCCTCCAGGGCTAAAAGCAGGCTTTTGACGGCCTTGGGGGTCGCTTGATTGTTGCTGTTGCCAATGCGACCAATGGCTTCGAGCACTTTTTCTTTTAAAAACTGAAACTTGTCTCGAAAGCCGCGTTTGCTCTCCAGCATATCAATCAGAGGCGCTAACGAACGAAAATCACCTAATACGCCAAGCGCCTGAATCGCGGATTCCTTCAGATAGACAGAGCGCTCCTGATCATCGAGAGCAATGTTGAGAAGCGGATTGACCGCCTGCTGGCAGCCGAGCTTTCCTAACACATCTGCTGCGGCCAGTCGAACCCGATAGTTTTCATCACGGTCATTTAACACGCTCATGAGTGGATCAATGGCACGATTGTCGTGAATTTGCCCCAGAGCCCGAATGGCATCCACTCTGAGTCGGATGCCGGCGTCACTGCCTATAAAAATATCCGCCTCTGGTCCTTCAAAAACAGCCACTTTTAGGTCATCGCCTTCAAAAGGGATCGTTGTAGCAAGCGCAATCAGCGCTCTGACGGCACTTCGAGACTTCAGTTGAGCCACAATCAAAATGGCATGCTGAATAACCCGTGGGTCGGGCTCATGCGTGAGGGTATGATTTATCACCGAAAGCGCACGTGGGTCTTCTCTAAGTTGGGCAACGCGCTTGGATAGGGTGACGATGGCATCCAGGCGATGGCTGGCGCTAAGGGCAAAATTTTGAAGACTTGAAAACCAGTGGTTTAAATCATCGCACTTGTTCTTGCCAGATGAGTCATTGGGGGTGCTGAAGCGATCTGGTAGGCCATCCTCGTTGTATGAAAACGAATTTGAAGCCATGACAGCAGAGACCAGCACTCACATCAACAAATTTCAGATAAACTAAAAAAATTATGCCCTGAATAAAATTATTCAAACAGTATCCTACAAAAGCGCCTGCCCGCAAACACTTGCCTGCCAAGCGCTCAACATTTCCTAATCAAAAGAGTCCTTTTCCTATGCCGCCTTCTGGACGTTTGCCATCACCAGCTCATGGGATATCTGGCTTTTTTAGCGCCGCCTTTTGTCAACGGTACTGGCCTTTTTTGGTGATGATAGCCACGTGGGCAATTTATTGGTGGCAAGTCTTGAGTGGACAAGCCGTATTTTTTAATCGTGATTTGACATTTTACGCCGCCCCCTTGAAAACTTACTGGCTTGCAAGAATTCGCTCCGGAGAGTTTCCGTTTTGGACGCCCATGATTGGCAACGGCATGCCTTTTTTTGCCGATCTCTCCAATCAGGTCTTGTATCCACTCAATATTGTGTATTTGTTAACGCCGACGGTTGCCGCCGGCAACAGTGCCTATGCCCTGATTCATCTGCTGCTGGCCATGGTGATGCTCTATCGCATGGTGCGGCTCAACACCTTTGGTCGCCTGAGCCGTTTCAATGCCACCTGGGCGGCTCTCGTGTATGGATTTTCTGGCTACGTCCTGACCGTTACCTGCAACATTAATTACTTGCCCGTTGTGGCTTGGGGGCCTTTGGCCTTGGCCGCTTTTGCACGCGGCCTAGAAAAGGGGGCGCCTCAATGGCCTCTCAATAACGGCCAGCGTGTCTTCCAGTGCTATATTCAACTTCGCGATGCACTTAAATATACGGCGCTTCTGGCAGCCAGTATCGCCTTGATGATTTTGGCCGGTGATGTCTACGACCCTTTGGTGCTTTTTATCGCGTTTGCCTTCGTACTGGCTGTTGGATTCTTTAAGCCAAATCCGCTCTGGGTAAAATCTGGCCGCTGGCGATTTCCACTGTGCCATTGGTTGGGGGGCTTTACGTTTGCAGCGCTTTTATGTGCCGTGCAGATTTTACCCACCCTTACTCTTCTGGGGCAATCTGTGCGTGCCCTCCCCCTCAAATTTGCCGATGCCATGCTGTGGTCATTTCCGCCAGAGCGTCTCATTGAATGGATACAACCGTTTTTTTATGGCAGTAAATACCCGTATCCACACTTTATTGGCCAGTTTTTATACCCAGAATTTCGTGAAGCCTGGGCAGACAGCGTGTATTTGGGCTTGATTCCCGTTTTATTTGCAATTTGTGCCTTGCTGTTTGTGCCAAGCCCTTCTGATAAAGCCTGTCGCCGTGGCTGGTTCTGGCAGCGGGGCGGCTTTTTGGTCTTGATTGCCGGGGTTGCCTTGATTTTGGCGTTTGGACGTTTTGGTTTCTACACCCCGTTTTTACTTAAAATCATTCCAATGCTGCAAAGTCAGCGGTATCCAGAAAAACTGCTTATCTGGGTTGTGATTGCCTGCTGTGCCCTTGCCGGACTTGGCGTGCAGGGTTTGCAACAGAGTGGGCCACCGCGCTGGATGGTTGAAATCTGGCGCTGGCCTTGGTGGACGCGTCTGCTGATTGCCGTGGGTGTTTTTGCACTGTCTGCCATGCTTTTTCTGGGGCTTCCAGCTGAAGCCTGGATTTGGCCGCATGCGCTTGAAAATTCTGCTGACTGGGGGACTCATTTTTACAATCGACAGGGGCATCTGGATGGCTTGCTTGCGCATTGGTCATGGATTGTCATCCCGATAGTTAGCCTTTTTGGGTTGCCTCGGCGGTGGCAGAAAACGAGCTTTTCGATTTGGTTAAACGCTCTGATGCTTATGGCCGTGGCCGATTTGATGTTCATTCACGTGCATCAAATTCCGTTAATGCCCACCCGTGTTTTTAAAGCCTTTGAACGCTCAGGTGAGCCACAGGCGCTTTCCATGATGGTAAAGGATTCTGGCTTGAGCGGCTCTAAGTTAAACGGGCAGGTTCGTTTTTTTTCGGATCAAGGCCCCGTTTATACCGAAAATACCACGTATCAACCTTTGCTCGATCTATTATCTCCTTATTTTGGTGGTCTCCCCCTGACAGAGAGCTTTCCCCTTGCCTTTCAGTATCGGGTGCTTTACCAAATGCATCATCTGTTGCCGCATTCAGGGGTGACCCATGGTGTTCGATACGAAATGGGGAGCTTTTCGCCGCTTGAGCTTCAAAATAATAGCAAAATGGATACTTTGCTGGGTGAGCTCATCAGTGGGGAGTTTGCAATCCAGCCATCAGATGTTTCTAATACAAGCTTAAGCCCTCAAGCACAGCAACGCTGTGCGGCATTCACCGCCAGGCTCTTAGCTTTAGCAGGTGTTGGCTATGTGCTATCGCCCATTGCGCCCGCCTCATCGCTTTGGGAGGCTGCACCGCAATGGTTTATACCTGCGGCTCAGTCGCCCGGACTCAACATGACGCTGTATCGATTAGCCAAGGTTCTTCCGAGGACTTATTTAGCACCTGAGGCGGTTCGTGCTGTTACCCAAGATGAAATAACCGTTCTATCATCTGCGTTCGACAACCCCGATGACTGGATGCGTCGGGTGGCTCTTCCGGTTCAAGATATGAGCCAACCGGATCCCTTTACATCATTTCGAGGACAAGCCGTACCTGCCCCAAAAGCAACTATCCAGATAGAGAAACAGTCGCCAGAGCACTGGCAGGCCATAATATCATCACCGTTTGCGCGTGCCTATTGGGTCGTGAGCGAAAGTTATTATCCAAGCTGGCGCGCCACCGTTGATGGTCATCCCATGCCGATAGAGCTTGCCAATCATCGATTTATGGCCATTGCCATCCCACCGGGAATTCATCGGGTCAACCTGAGCTTTCAAAGTGATAATTTCATGGTTGGGCTCCTCTTGTCTCTGGTCGGGGGCGTTCTTCTCTTTGGGTTTTGTCTGCCTTTGCCGAAAGATACATTAAACGCCACGTTCTGATACTAAAGGCTCAATAGCTTATGTGCCAACTTGCCAACCGTCGCTTTTCGTCAGCGTTTACGCTTGCCGAAATTTTGATTGCCCTTGCTATATTGGGACTTGTTTCTACCCTCTTGATTCAGGCTGTGTTTATTCCAAAAACCAATTCCTATGGCCGTTCTGCAGAAGATTTTGTCAAACACCTCGGCCTCGTCTATAACCGGCAAAAACTCATGACAGGCAGCCCTCCGAGTACGAGTGTGGCTGCCACAACACTGGCAGGTATTTTGCCAGCCATTGATAGCATGACTGTTTTGAATCCCGTCTCTCCCGAAACATTAACGTACTCTGGTAAAATGATTGTCTATTTAAAACCAGAGCAATGTTCTGGCTCCGCCTGTAACTCGGCCAACCTCAGCGATCCAATTCTTGCCGGCACAAGCAATCGAGAGTGGCTGTTACTGGATATCAACGGCACAGAAAACCCAAATGCCTTTGGTGACAATGGCGACCGTGTCTTGCTGAATGTGAATAACACAACGGGTGATGTTCAAACCGCTTGGCAACGCGCGGCGGGCACGGGGGCTTTTGCGCGTTCTTTTTATGATGTTTTTAAAGGGTATTGATCACCCTCAGAGGTGACGACATGCTCAAGGTTGAGTGTTTCAAAGCAGCGTATGCTGAAATGCCCGTTGCCCACTCGAATAGGGCGCCACCGTATGATATTGCCCTGTTAAGCGATATTGAGTGGTCACAAGCCCTTGAAGCCCGACCGGGCCTCGGGCATGGGTGCGACTTGTACTAATGCCAATTTCAGCGCCCAAGCCATAGCGAAAACCATCCGCAAAACGCGTGGAGGCATTGGCATACACGTTGGCCGAGTCTACCTGAGTTAAAAATGTGTCAATAACGCTCGGGTCGCTGGCTAAAATCCCATCGGTGTGGTGTGAGCCATAATGATTGATGTGAGAAATAGCTTCAGATACAGTATCAACGAGCTTTATTGAAAGTTTCAGCTCGCCATATTCTGTATGCCAGCTCTCCACAGGCGCCAGATGGGGCAGAATCTGGCGGGTTTGATTACATCCAAACAGTGTGAGCCCAGCTGCCAATGCCGCCTCAGAGAGCATGGGTAAAAACGTCTCAGCCAAAGGCGCATCGAGCAAAAGGGTTTCCAGAGCATTACACGCTGAAGGGTAGTGTGTTTTGGCATCCAGTACCACCGCTAAGGCCTTGGCAATATCAGCGCTTGTGTGCACATACAAATGGCAAACCCCATCAGCATGCCCAAGCACCGGAATACGCGTATTGGCCATAATATGCTGAACCAGCGCGTTAGAACCCCTCGGAATTACCAAATCAACATACTGTGGGTAATTGAGAAGCTCGGTCACGGCTTTCCGGCCTTCAATGAGTTGTGCCCAGCCTGCTGGCAAGCCTGCCAGCTGGGTGAGTTTATCCACCAAAGCCATCATGGCGCGATTAGAATGGGTCGCTTCTTGACCCCCTTTAAACACGACCGCATTGCCGCTTTTTAACATCAGGGCAAGTACTTGAGGCATGACATCCGGACGGCTCTCGAAAATCAGAGCAATCACCCCCAAGGGCACGCTTCGCTGTTCTAGAATTAAGCCGTCATCAAGCTGGGTGCGCTGAAGCACTCGATGCGAGGGATCCGGCAATTGTATCACCTGCTCAGTGCCCTCAATTAGAGTATTGATCTTGGATTCATCCAGCTTTAGACGCTGCAGCAGGCTCTCCTGAAGATTGCCTTCATAAGCCGCATCAAGATCGTGGCGGTTGGCTTGCAGCAGCGTTTGGGCTTCTTGCCTCAGAAGGGTTGCCAAGTGCCCTAGGGCCGTGTTTTTAGCATCTGTCGTCAACGATGCCATGGCTTGTGCCGCTTGACGACTCTGCTGAAGGCGTTCAGCAAGAATTATTTTACTATCAATTGTTGATAAAGTTTTGTCTTGGAAAGACATAGAACTAAAAGATGCACACTGTAGAAATAAGCACAAAAAAAATTGAATTTGTTTTTATATAATTAATATTTTACATTCATCCATGCTGAATCAATGGATTGAGTAACATCTTTGTTTAACCTAATCCATACATACTAGAGGTAATATTCGTGCTTGGTAAAGTCATAATTACTGTTGGTAAATCTATACTTTCTAAATGTAGTAGAGGGTCTAAAACTCTCGCAACTTCTAGCTTATTAAAAGTGAGTCCAAATGCTAACCATGAAATTACTTGGGCTGTTCAAGGTGAACTTAGCAAGCTAAGCTGGACTGGTATTAAAAACTTATATCAACAATCAGCCAGAATTCATATCGGGGATGTTATTCCAACTGGGAGTGTAGGAGCGGTAATAATTAATCCTCGAAAGCCTCGAATATACATGGCAAGTAGAGCAGTATGCGATATTAATAATAGACTTTCATTAAAAAACTTAAAACATAATACTACCTTAAGATTCAGAAAAGTAACTCCTTATGAGGTTAAAGAACATTTTCTCCACGAGCTTGGCCATTTTCGAAATCACTATTCTGGGAAAGAGATTATTTCTAATTTGAGGGGATTTAGAAATGCATATGCACTTGATGTTAGAGCTATGCCTTTAGCAACAAGGAGTCAATTAAATTATTTTACCAATCCATCAAGAAAAGGTTTATCCAGAGATGAGGCTTTCGCAGAAATTTATAAACATTTAGCGACATTTAGAGATGACCCAACTCATAGTAGTTCTCATTTTTATCAATTCCCACAAGTTACAACTTTTATTTATAAAATATTTCAATCCGAATTAGGACATCAGCTACCATCTTTAATTCCACCATTAAGACCGGTTCGCAATGGGTGGGGTCAATTGATTTAAATGACTGACAATGCTCAAAACTTTACTCCCACAGCACCAGCGCATCGCGATGGATTAGTTCGGGGGATGAGACAGTTCGGCCTAGACGTTGAGCCAGATGATCGGACGGGCAGCCAATGAGCAGACGGGCTTCATCGGCAGAAAATGCTGACAGGCCTCGGCCTAATTCTTGTCCGGCTTCCGTTTGCAGGCTCACCACCTGCCCTGAGCGAAACGATCCCTGAACAGAGGTCACACCCACGGGTAAAAGGCTGGCTCCTCGTTGTGTAATGGCCGCTTGAGCCCCTTGATTCATCACCAATACCCCTTGATACCCACTGGCAAAGGCAATCCATCGTTTACGTCCCTTGATGCGGGCATCATCGGCAACCCCTTCTATGCGCGTTCCTACGCTGTGACCCGCCAAAATATGGCCAATATTGGCAGGTATTTGCCCACTGGCAACGATGGTTGTGACCCCGCTTTTTGCTGCCAGCTCGATGGCTTCCAGCTTGGCGGCCATGCCGCCCCGACCAAAGGCGCTGCCACCCTGAGCCGTAATGTGCTCAAATTCATTGAGGGTGTGAATGACATCCAGTTTTTTGGCCGCAGGGTTTAGGGCCGGATTATCGGTGTAAATGCCGTCCACACTGGTGAGTAAAATCAGCAATTCAGCCCCCAGCTCACTGGCCAAAAGGGCACTGAGGCGGTCATTATCTCCAAACCCATGGTGGGTATAGTCTTCGGCTAACTCGGAGGTTGAGACAACATCGTTTTCGTTGATAATGGGCACCACTCCCAGCGCTAAAAGGGTTTCTAGCGTATCGCGAAGGGTCAGGCAACGCCGACGATCCTGAAAGTCATCGTTGGTCAAAAGGATTTGTGCCGTTTGAAGGCCAAAACGGGCAAATTGCTCGCGATAGGCCTGCATCAGCTGCCCCTGCCCCACCGCAGCGCAAGCTTGCTTTTGCGGTAACAGTAACGGCAGAGCCAGGTTGAGAGTTAATCGGCCTAATCCAACGGCTCCAGAGGTGACAATGAGCACCTGTAGCCCAGCATCAGCCTGTTTAGCCGCGGCACATTCAGCCACCAGCGCCGCAACGCGGTCGGATTCAAAGCGGCCATTTTCAGCGACGAGCAGTTGCGAGCCCAATTTAATGACGACACGTTTCATAAGAGTAAGTGTACTTGCTTAGAGGTTTTGCGTCTTGAGAAATAGTGAGATACGCGTAAAATTCAAACATAAGCAGCCGACCGAACCAATGGGATTTGGGTGATGATGGGTACCATACAAAAGAGTCTTCTGTTGATAAGCCTTCTAGGGGTGATGAATTTAACAGCGGTATACGGGCTAACCCTTTCTGGACGCGTCAATGAGTCGGTGCCAGAGGCAACGGGCTATTTAGGCATTCATATTCGCGTCCCAATGGGTGCTGAATTGTATCATCTGCCAGTTTCGCCGTGGATTGAATCGGTTGAGCCGAATAGCCCTTCTGCCAGAGCGGGGGTTCAGGCTGGCGATGTTATTGTTGGGGTTAATCACAAGCCAGTGGCTGGTTTGGATCGTCGCCAGCTGGATGCCATCATTGGCAACCGGGTTGGAGAAGTCGTAGAATTACATTTGCAACGCGCAAGCCAGTCTCTGACAATTCCGGTGCGTGTGGAGTAACACTAGGTTACTGGGCTCCAGCCTTAGTCGCTGTCATCCAGCGCATGAGAATTTTATGGCGATAGTCAAACACACATTGCAATTGCCACCGTATGAGCCAGCCGCCAAAGAATTGGCCAATGCTTCCCAAGGGTAGCTGATACGTGACACGATCAACCATCCAGCAGGCCTCTGGGTTAGCGTCAACGGGTTCAAAGAGGTGATGATGCTCCCAGTTGGCAAAAGGGCCTGCAATTTGCCGATCGCAAAAACGCACGCCAGGCTCAACATCAAATATTTCGGCAATCCAGAGTGGCCCAACGGGCAAGCGCTTTAAAATGGGCAAAGGCATATCAAGCCGAAGTACCAGAATCTCACCATCAGCCAATGATCGATGCCGCTTGAGTACGTGAACTCCTGCCCAGGGTGGTGCTAGACGATCAAAGGCATCGGGGTGCGCGTGCCAGTCAAACACCTGCTTGCAAGAGGCAGGCACCTGGGTTCGTTTTTCAAAGACTGGCATGTGTTGCTCCAATTTTGGGATGTTACAGGGATTCAAACCATCCCAGTCGTGTGCATCCCCAACAAAAGATATAATAGCACCCTGCAGTCAGTAAACAGGCTGTTATCAGTGCCCATAAAAAAGCCCAGTTTTGGCGCAAAAGCACGGGTAAAATCAAAAACAAGGATAATGAAGGCAGCACCATCCAGACAATGGTGTAACAGAGGCGAACGATTTTTTCGTTGTCCTGTGTTTCTGCAAACAGCCAAATTATGGACAGGATGCTGACCATTGGCAAGGATGCCAAAAGCCCCGCCCAGAAAGTATTATGTTTGGCCAGAGTTGAGACGGCAGAGAGTAGGAGGGCGGATAAAGCCACTTTGAAACAGAAAAAAATCATTTTTTAAGTCAACCGTGAAGAGAGACTCGCTTTGTCAGGGGAAGAAAAATGTTTGATCGCCCATAGGAGCTTATTGGTGGCAAGCCCATGCAAATGCCGAGGCAACCGCTTTAGTATATCAACCAGAAGCATCATTTCAGGACAGACATCAGAGCTGCGTTGACAGCTTTGAGCGCTTAACGCTGAACGATATTGATTAAAACGACTTGTGGAAGTGTGCTCTTGTCGGGCTAAAAACGTGACTTGAGCTCCAGCCGTCGAGGATAACATGTCTGGAGTCATCGTCAGCATCCAGGCCGAAGCCGAGGTGGTGGCCGTCAGCTCATGAATCAGCCAGCGCGCTAACTGTGAGCGCTCAGGTTTTGGCAACAGAGACAGCAGACTCAACGCATCAGCCAGCTTGGGGGAAACATCATACCAACGTGCAGGGCGCATTTGGCCAGATGCATACTGAGGTGAAGAGAATACCATACTCGTAATGGTCGGCCATTTTAGTGAAAACTCAAGCTAAAGTTTAAGCGGCTGTCCACTGACGCCATCCTCCTGCCAGAGAGTATACGCGGCTGTAGCCCATTTTCTGAAGGGTATCCGCTGCCAATGCCGAGCGGTTACCGCCCCGGCAGTAACAAACAATAACAGCATCCTGATCGACAATTGCCTCGTCAATATAAAGCTCCAGGTGCCCTCTAGGAATTGTGACCGGTTTTTCACCTGAAACATGCGTAATCTGTCCACCGGCAACTTCATCTGGCTCTCGAACATCCAGTAAAATGAATGGCTCACCATCTGGGGTCTGAGCATGTTCTAGCCATTGTTGAAGCTGTGATTTTGAAATCTCGCGAATAGAGGGCTTGACATCGTTAACCAGATCTGAAAACCGTTTGCCCCGTCGGGCTTGAGGTTGTGTTTGCGTTGTCATAAAACACGGGCTCCTGAAAAAAAAGACTGGAGAACGCCCTTAGATTGGAAAAAATAGCCTCTGCAAAAAGACCCGTTTATCCGTGTGTTTTTAAGGACGATGTGAGCTGATTTTAATGGAATGTTGCCAAGCTATTTTACCGTATTTACTGGATTTCTGTTTCGAAAAATTTAGAATTGTAACCGCATGCAAACATGTTGATAGCCATCAAAAGGCTATAAAACAAGGAAATCAGCACGGACAAAAGGGCTCATGAAACTTTCAGAAGACTTTTTGAGCACCATTTGGCTCAGATTTTGTTTTTTGTTTTAAGATAGCAAGTACCGTTTTCTTCAGAAACCTCGCTTACAACGTTCAATCTGTTTGCTGACACCAGTATCCTTTTCTATGAGCACAACTTGGCAGTATCCTGACTTTCAAAGCCAGTCCAGAACTGCAGATACTGAAACACCGCTGGTTACAGTGGACATTGTTGTTTTTACGATTTTACCTGCCTCGCCTCCGGCGGGAAATGCCACTGGCGTCTTGCCAAGACCCCAAAATCAGCTGAATGTTTTGCTGATTCAGCGCAGCCACTCGCCCTACCAGCATCAATGGGCAATGCCTGGGGGATTTATCCGAAAGGGAGAAACCCTTGAGCACGCGGCGGCTCGATATCTTCAGGATGAAACCGGAGTTGGTAATATTTATTTGGAGCAGTTGTACACGTTTGGTCAACCGAATCGTGACCCTCGGGCTCGAGTGATTACGGTATCTTATTTTGCCTTGATTCGTGCCAATGAGCTCAAGCTTAAGGCAGGCGAAGGCAGTAAAGCCTCCAATGTGGCGTGGTTCCCTGTGGGTGGCTTGCCTGAGCTGGCGTTTGACCACCAAGAAATTATTAATTATGCCCTGGCCCGACTCAAGCGGCGTCTGGGAAGCACCAGTATTGCCTTTCAGTTGCTGCCAGAAAAATTTACGCTGACAGAGTTGCAGCGGGTCTATGAACTCATTTTGAATCGTGAGCTCGACAAGCGTAATTTCCGCAAAAAAATTCTCTCCAGCGGTATTCTAGAAGATCTCGGGCAAACCAAGATGGAAGGCTTCCATCGGCCTGCACAGCTCTACACATTCAGGGAACGCTTGGAGGAATCCGGAGAATCGGATCTTGATCCCTTGTCTGATACCGCAAACACCTCGATTGAGGTGTGAACGCCATGAGACGATTTATTTGGAGGTAAGGGGATTCGAACCCCTGGCCTTCGCAATGCGAATGCGACGCTCTACCAGCTGAGCTATACCCCCAGGCCGCTTTCACAATGAAAATAGCATAAGAGTTATCAAAAACAAAAGCGTTGGCATTCTGGCTATTCATCGATAGAATACACGCATGAGCATTTTTTCTGACCCATCAATTACCACCACGCAAGCAGATGACAATCGCGTGCTGATTTTTGACACGACCTTGCGTGATGGCGAACAATCTGCGGGCGCCGCTCTCAAAAAAGACGAAAAACGTCAGATTGCCCTTCTTTTGGCTCGCCTTGGAGTGGATGTCATCGAGGCAGGCTTTCCGTTTAGTAGCCCGCAAGATTTTGACGCCGTTCAGCAGATTGCAAGAGACGTTGGGAATTTGGAAAATGCGCCCAGCATTTGTGGCTTAGCCAGAACCACCCCTAAAGATATTGAATCGGCGTGGAATGCCGTCAAAGAAGCTAAAAAACCCAGAATCCATACCTTTATTGCCACCAGCGATATTCATATTCAGGCCAAATTTAAGAAAACACGAGCCGATATTCTCAACATTGCCACCGATATGGTCGCCTATGCCAAATCCTTGTGCGCTGATGTTGAATTCTCTGCTGAAGATGCCGGTCGCACGGATCCTTTTTTTCTGTATCGGGTGCTTGAGGCCGTCATTGACGCCGGTGCCACAACCGTCAACATTCCTGATACGGTTGGCTACACCTTGCCGGATGAGTTTGGCCGTCTGATTAAGGGAATCGTTCAGAATGTCCCCAATATTTCGCAAGCCGTGATTTCTGTTCACTGCCATGATGATCTGGGGCTTGCCACCGCCAATAGCATTTTGGGCGTGCTCAATGGCGCTCGTCAGGTAGAATGTACCCTTAATGGTATTGGCGAGCGGGCGGGTAACGCGGCCATGGAAGAAGTGGTGATGGCGCTTAAAACGCGACCTGCCTATTTTGAAGGCCTTTTTACGGGCATTGATGCCACGCATTTTTATGAGGCAAGCCAATTGGTATCCCGTTTGACGGGTATTGCCATTCAGCCTAACAAAGCCATCGTAGGCCGCAACGCCTTTGCGCATGAGTCGGGTATTCATCAGGATGGGTTTCTCAAAGGGGCTCAAACCTATGAAATTATGTCGCCAGAATCTGTGGGCTTACCTGGGTCAATCCTCCCTTTGGGGCCGCGTTCGGGTCGGGCGGCATTAAAAGCCCGCATGAAAGCCATTGGGTTTGATTTGAGTGGGGATGCTCTGGATCAAACGTTTGAGGCGTTCAAACAATTGGCGGATGCCCAAAAGCACATCAGCGATGATGATTTACGGTCACTCCTGATGGCTACTGGTTCAGTTTAAGCCATTTCAATTAATCTGGCGGTGCATCCAGAGTGCTATCGCTGGGCTTAAGCTGTAACGGTGGTGCTGAGCCAAACGGGGGCACCTGGTTTTGAGTCACCCTACCTGATGAGGAAGCATACTCAGTCTTAGGCAGCGTTTGCTTTTGAAGGGGCTCTGAAAATGTTGTCTGGGTAGAAATTCGATACGCTGGGCTTGATGGCGTGGCAGAAGACGATTTTTTGCGGGGCTTGGGCGTTAACCGCTTTGGGCTGGCCTCTGGCCTTACTGCTGGCCTTAATGGGGGTTGAGCGACCTTTTGTATCGTCTTGTGATTGGCCTCGTTATTGGCGGCCTCGTTATTGGCTTCGCCATTTTCTTTAGGCTTGTTGCTGTCATTAGCCTCGAAGGGGTCGGTTATTTCAGGTGGGGTTTGAGGCAGGGGTTCAGGTTGTGGGGTGGCCTCAGGATTTTGGTTTGCAACGGGCTCTGAATCATACCAAATATCACGTTTGGGTTGTTTTTTAGGCTGAATAAAAGCCGGCGGGT
>JAYKJM010000059.1:0-7898 GCA_035285385.1 Vampirovibrionales bacterium | reverse complement strand
GCAGATTTGTGAAGAGTACGCTTCAAAACCTTCCTGAAAACCGACAACTCACCCAAAATTTACGCAAAATTATAACCAATACTTTCAATCAGCATGAACCCAGTGATATGCGGATTCATATTTTAACCCTGGGCAATTTTGTGTTGTGCTCTTTACGAGCCGGAGTCTCCCTAATATCTGCAAAGCTATCAAAAGACACCCCGCAAGAAGAGTATCGGTTTCGTCAGGCCGTGCAAACGGTAATGCGAGAGTTTGGCGGCTTTGTGTTGACGTTTATATTTCCTCTGAAGCTGATTAAAAGTCTGGTTGAATCGCGTTTACAAAAAGGCTTAGGAGTCCAGTTTTCAAGTCAGCAGTGTTACTCATTGGGTCACGCCATCAAAGATACCGCTCAACAACTTCATTGTGCCATTCAGCGAAAGGCGCTTCCTGCCATTAAATCGTATGGATTTCGATCCGGCACCGAGTCTGAAGTCGTTGCCGTGGATGCCACCAAGCGGTTGACCAGAATGTTGACCCCTCTGGTTCAAAAAATCAAGGCACCCTCCGACATTGCCAAATGGAACATCCTGTACAAATATTTGCCCCCGCTGGTTGCCGCCATTCCAACGCTGCTTCTAAGCGGCATAATGCTGGAGCGCTTCAGTTTGTCTCGTTCGGCTGATGTCGTGGATGCCATTGCTGACATGGCGCGAGAGCATAAATCAAATTCCTATGCCCGTAAACTTGCCAAGGGCAAAGTGGCGCCATTATTATCGCATGTAGCCACACCACCAAACCTGAATCTACCCCCATCACAACCGTTACGTGCTTTTTATGGTGCTAATTTGGCCTCTTCTCCAATGAGTCCCCTTGCATCAACACCAGCTTATGGACTGCCACTGGGGCCGATGTCCCATCCGCCTCTGAGCCCGATGATGGCTTCACCGTTTCTTGCACCAGCTGCGGGGGTCACTGGGGTATGAGCAGCCAAATAGCGTGTGATCTGGTCTGGATTCCGCGCGTTCAGCGTGCCCTGGATCGCTATGGCCATCGCTGGGTGCAAAGACTCCTGAGCTGTGAAGAGTATGCCTATTGCTGTGCCGAAAACGTGCCCAAGCGTCGTCAAATTGAGCGTATTGCTGCAAGATTAGCTGTTAAGGAAGCCATTGCCAAGGTGTTGGGCGTAGGAGTCTGCGGATTGGGCTATCAAGACGGCATCCGCTGGCAAGACGTTTCTTTTAACCACCAGCGCGAAATAACCCTGTTAGCAAAAGCACGCGCCTTTGCTGACAGGAAAGGCTTCAGCCGCTGGCAAGCCAGTGTCGCTCATGATGGCGACTACGCCATGGCCACCGTATTGGCTGAGCGCGACCATCAAGCCGCACTTTAGGCCTTTCTGTCATAAAGCTGGCCTTTGCCGAAAATACCTCACTCAATCTATCTATCAGAAGGAATTTCTGCTCAAAATCTCCTCCCATTGGTGGATGATTCACCACAGGGCTACTGTCAGAATACACCATTAAGGGGACAACCCTTCCCATCGCCTCCTCCAACAGACAAACGGCAAGAGAGACCCAAAAAAGAGAGTTAAACCCGAAAGAGAGTTCAATCAAATGCGTGTGACATTTCCCGCCAAATACCATGGCCAATGCATGCTAGCACTCGCTGTCGTCATGCTGCTAGGGGGGCTGGTGACTCAACCCTGTCTTGCCGCAGCCCCTTCTTTTGCAGGATTGCCCACCATTCAACTTGGGGTGAGCAGTGCCAACAGCCCACAAGAGGTCAGCCAAGGGCTTCAAATCCTTATTTTACTTACAATCCTGACGCTGGCGCCTGCCATGCTGATTCTAACGACCGCCTTTACACGAATCGTTATTGTCATGTCACTGGTACGACAAGCCATTGGCATCCCAAACTTGCCTCCCAATCAGGTCATTCTAGGATTATCACTGATTCTGACGTTTTTTGTGATGGCTCCCACGTTTAACACCATCAACGAAAAAGCGCTACAACCCTACATTCAGGGTAATATGGCGCAACAAACTGCGCTAAACAATGCCATAGAACCTTTGCGCCTGTTTATGTTCAAACAAACCCACGAAAAAGACATTGCCCTGTTTACCAAGCTCGCCAAACTCCCCAAACCCAAAACCACCAAAGATGTCCCCACCTACGTGCTGCTACCCTCGTTTATTATCAGTGAGTTAAAAACCGCTTTTCAGCTTGGATTTATGATATTTTTGCCGTTTCTCGTCATTGATCTGGTAATTAGCAGCGTGCTGGTCTCCATGGGGATGATGTTTTTGCCCCCGGCCAGTATCGCCTTGCCGTTCAAGATCATCCTGTTTGTGCTGGCAGACGGTTGGCAACTTATTTCTCAGGCACTGGTGCTGGGGTTTAACTGATGCAAGTCACTGATTTAAGCGATATGATTCAACGTGCCGTGTGGATGATGTTAATGTTGTCGTCACCGCTGCTGGTTGGGGCTTTGATTCTTGGTGTCATTATTTCGGTCTTGCAAACCATCACCCAGGTACAGGAAGCAACGCTGACGTTTGTGCCCAAAATACTGTTGTTATTTGGTATGCTGGTTTTTCTAAGCCCATGGCTCATTGGTCAGACAATTGATTACACCACGAGCATTTTTGAGCAAATGATCTTTGTCGCTCAGCGCGGCCATAACGATCCCTAAATCACAAGGCATCCGAAAATCCCATCATAGGGTGTCGTGAGACAAAATCCCAAAAAAGTGCTTTAGAAAGTGCTTGAGGCCGTCGTGTCAAGCGCGCAAAGGCTCACCAAAAACCTGCGATATCTCTTAAATTTTATGAATGATGCTGGCAGTCCGTTATTTTCGAGATTACAATATCTGTAGTGCTTGAGAGTTATTCTCAATACTTGGCACGCTACCCCATTGGGCACATCGTCGGCTTGCCGGTTGCATCTGTCAATGCCCTTAGAAGAGGGATGTATCATTTTCAAAAGTGTTAACACTATGACTGTTTCTCAGGTTTTCAGCCGAATTCCGACTCACTTCAATCGTGTGGTTTTGCCCTTGCTAAATAACCCACTGACAGAGGGAATGGCCACTATCAAGCAGGAGGAGTCGACGTACCAGCCTTCAGCCTTCGTGAGCGCCATCTCGCTGAATCGAGCCATTGAAGGCTCACAGGTTGACATTATCCAGATTCTGGATGACACGCTTGCCCCTCAGCTCTTGAGGCTCGGTATTATGCCTGGTGTGCATCTGCATATCATTCGAAAGACCCCTGGCGGTGGCCCTATCGTGATTCAGATTGAGGATAATCCACAATCTGAGCTGGCCATTGGGCAAGACTATGCCCGCCAGATTCAGGTTCAGCAGGTTCAGGCTGTTGCGGATTCATCGCCCTGATATGAAACCATCAAGCCAGAGCACCTATTTAGCGCCCAAGTCAGCCCAAAATGCGGCACAACCGGAGGCCTCAAAACCACTCAGGATTGTTCTGGCGGGAAATCCCAATGTGGGGAAATCTGTTGTATTTCATGCCCTCAGTGGGGTGTATGCCAATGTATCAAACTTTCCGGGCACCACCGTTGAGACGGCCAAAGCGGATATCAACCTTGGCGAGGGCAAAACGGCCTACCTGGAAGACTCCCCCGGAATATACGGACTGGCGGGCCTAACAGATGAAGAGAAAGTGGCTGAAGCGGCCATTCTCGAGGCAGATTTGGTGATTAACGTGATTGCCGCGCCGACCATTGAGCGGGATTTGTTTTTGACACAACAACTTCTGGATTATGGCCTTCAGGTGATTGTGGCAGTGAATCAGATGGATGAATTGGCAACCAGTGGTCGCACCCTTGATTTAGCCAGACTTGAAAACCATCTGGGAGTGCCTGTGGTGGGTATGAGCGCTCAAAAGGGCGAAGGCCTCGATGCCCTCAGACATCGCCTGATGGACGCCAAAAGGGGGCATCCTATGGCCGAGGCACCCCCAGCCGATATTTTGCGGGCGCTTGAAAAACAACCCATTGAGCAACTCAAGCTGTTTGGCCTGCGTCGGCAGTTTATCAACAGGCTTGTCAAAACGGTTATTCAACGGCCAGCATCGCCGTCGGCAACCACGCAATCGTCATCTGTATCCAGAAGACTGGGCCACTGGTTATTGCATCCTGTGATTGGTGCCATGGCCACTATTATCGTATTACTAGCGTTGTATCAAATTGTGGGGGTCTGGGTAGCCGGTGATCTGGTCAACCTGATTGAAGGCAAGCTGATGCTAGAGCTGGTTGTGCCCGCCATTCAGCAGGGTCTTGGGCTTTTTCTACCAAAATCTGGCGTTTTATTTCAACTATTGGCCGGTGAATTTGGCGTCCTGACCATGAGCCTGCAATACATTGTGGGGGTGTTGTTTCCGCTGGTACTCGGCTTTTATATCTATCTTTCAATTCTGGAAGATTGTGGCTATTTGCCTCGATTGGCCGTGCTGAGTGATGGCTTGCTCAGTAAAGTGGGGCTCAATGGTCGCGCCATAATCCCGATGATTCTTGGGTTAGGATGCGTGACGATGGCAACCGTTTCAACCCGTATGTTAGCCAGCTCTCGTGAGCGAACCATTGCGGCAGCGCTTTTGGCTATTACAATTCCCTGCTCAGCACAACTGGGAGTCATTATGGGTCTTATGGCCGTCGCCGGAGGCTTATGGGGATGGGCAATCTACCTCGGGTTACTGTTGGTTTTGTTTGGCCTGATTGGTAGCGTTCTAAACCGCATTTTACCAGGGCGTTCCACAGCCCTCATGATGGATTTGCCACCCTTGCGATGGCCTAATTTGAAAAACGTAAGCCAAAAAACATGGATTCGCACCAAGGGGTTTGTCTTTGAGGCGGCGCCCTTGTTTGTCCTGGGCTCTTTGATTGTCAGTATTTTACAGGTGACGGGAGGATTAACCCTCCTACAGCAGCTGTTATCACCACTGGTGGTAGGCTTATTAAAACTTCCTGCCGAGGCGGCTCAAGTGTTTGTAATGGGCATGGTGCGACGTGATTTTGGAGTGGCCGGATTATTTTTTCTGGCAAGCAAACTTTCAGCCGTGCAAGTCTTGACCAGTTTGGTGACAATAACCCTCTTTGTGCCTTGTCTGGCTTCTGCTACGGTGCTTTGGAAAGAGCGGGGTCGACTGGAGTCCAGCGTGATTCTGGTGGCATCATGGCTTGCCGCATTTCTGGTTGGAGGGGTTGTGGCGCACACCGCTTTCTGGCTTCATCTTTAGCAGTTGGCGTTAAAATCCTCCCAATGATGGACGCCCTAGCACCAGCCACTCCCAGATAATAAAAACAAAGCGTGTTTCAGCTTACACTAGGAAAGATCATCGCTTGAAAGTTGTCATTTTATGCGGTGGCCAGGGCACCCGCCTGCGCCAAGAAACTGAATTTCGGCCAAAACCCTTGGTTGAAATTGGTGGCCGTCCCGTGCTCTGGCACATTATGCGCCTCTATGCCCACTATGGCTTTAATGAGTTTATCTTGTGCCTGGGCTACCGAGGCAATATGATTCGCGAATACTTTCTGAACTATCAAGCGTTTAACCATGATTTCACCATGACCTTTGGTCGCCAGAGCAATGATAATGGCAACCGCACGATCGCGTTTCATCCCTCTGGCACCATGGGCGACAAACGGACAGAAATGGACAATTTTACCGTCACACTGGTGGATACTGGCGAAAAAAACATGACAGGCAGCCGTCTTAAACAAATTGAGCGCTACCTGGGTGATGATGACACGTTTATGGTGACTTACGGCGATGGGGTTGCCGACGTCAATATTCAGGAGTTGGTAAGCTTTCATCAGTGCCACGATAAACTGGCCACCGTCACCAGTGTGCAGCCAGATTCTCGGTTTGGCGTGCTGGATGTTGCCGATGATGGCCACGTCCGTCGGTTTGCTGAAAAGCCCAAAACGCAGCAATGGACCAGTGCCGGTTTTTTCGTGTTTGATCGCGCAATGCTGGATGTACTGGATGCCGACCCTGGTTGTGTTTTGGAGGAGCGTCCGCTGAGTCAGCTTGCAATAAACCAGCAACTGGTAAGCTACCAACACCACGGATTTTTCTTTCCCATGGATACTTTCCGAGATTACCTCAAGCTCAATGAGCTCTGGCAAAACGCGCCCGCCCCGTGGGAAGTTTGGTACGACGCACCGCGTATGATGCCATCTCGTCAAGCCATGACCATCGCTTTGGGTGGCGCGTAGAGGTCAGCAAGGGCTCGCTCAAGCGCACAAACCCTTCAATAGGAGAAAACCCCCATGACACTTTGGCAAAACCGACCTGTTTTTGTGACCGGCGCCAGCGGATTGGTTGGCAGCTGGCTTGTAGAAGCGCTTTTGGCACGCGGAGCTCAGGTCATTGCTCTGGTGCGCGATTGGGTGCCGCAAAGTCGTCTTTTAAACCCGCAAGCCACATGGGCACGGCAAATGGTGCACATTCGCGGCGATGTCTGTGATCAAGCGCTGCTGGAAAGAATTTTAGGCGAATATGAAATCCAGACCGTGTTTCATTTAGCGGCGCAAACCATCGTCGGGGTCGCTAACCGTAACCCGGTTGCCACCTTTGAAAGCAACATTAAAGGCACCTGGGCGTTGCTCGAAGCCTGCAGGCGCTCTGCGCTTGTTATGCAGTCGGGGCAAGTGGTCGTGGCCTCCTCCGATAAAGCCTACGGTGAACAGAAACATCTGCCCTACACCGAAGAGACGCCTCTGGATGCCATTAACCCTTACGATGTGAGCAAAGCCTGTGGCGACTGGATTGCCCGCTGTTATGCCAAAACCTATGGAGTCCCGGTGGCCATTACCCGCTGTGGAAACTTTTACGGCGGCGGGGATCTCAACTGGAATCGGCTGATTCCGGGCACCATTCGAAGCTTATTGCAGGGGGAGCCACCCATCATACGCTCGAACGGCCAATATATACGAGATTATTTCTATGTTGAAGATGGGGCGTTAGCCTACGTGCACCTGGCTGAGCGCATGATGGCAGAACCCGAGCGCTTTAACGGCGAAGCGTTTAATTTTTCAAATGAACTTCAGCACACCGTGTTGCAGTTGGTGGAGGTGTTGCAAGCCATTCTGGGCAGCCGTGTGCCGCTGAGGATTCAGAATGAAGCAAAAAACGAGATTCCGCATCAGTATTTAAGTGCTCAAAAAGCGCGCCAATGGCTCAACTGGCAGCCAAAATACAGCTTAAACGCGGGTCTTGAAAAAACCGTTGACTGGTATCGTATGTTTTTAACGGCACAAGAGGCTGAGCAGACCTTATCAGCAGTTGGCGTGTTAAAAGGCTAGAGGCTAGCGAAAACTTCAAAGCCCAGCCTGCTGTGGACAGGGTACGGCTAGCACAAGAAATCTATAGTTTGTTTTTATACTTATAACTCTTGTAATCAAGCAAACTACTAAAGTGTTTGGGTTGGATGTTTTAAGATACAAGCCGAGGGCTAAATAGCCCTGGCTGGATGTTTAGGAGTACCTCCAAGATGTGGCACTATCCAGGAAATGAATTTCCAAACCCATACAATTACTATGGAAACAGTAGCTACTGTCAGCCTCAAGTCAATAGAAGCAATCAATTATTCAGCGGCGCTCTATCAGGTTTAATTAGCGGACTCCTACCCGTGATATTTGGAGCCATTCAAGACAAATTTCCTTTATTCAATGGGGCATGCAATCCAACTGACTACTGCTACTCGCAGAATGTGGGATACGGCGGTAATTTTACTGGTAACAATGGATGCTTACCTTACGTCACTAATACTCCAAATACTACAAATTTTGGCTGTTGGGGGTAACGCATCTAGCACAAAAAATAAATTAATTGTTTTTATACAATCAGAAAATCAATTTCTCTGGAATCACCGTTTTTTTTTCTCTCTCTCTCT
>JAYKJM010000058.1:0-6059 GCA_035285385.1 Vampirovibrionales bacterium | reverse complement strand
TACTCCAAATACTACAAATTTTGGCTGTTGGGGGTAACGCATCTAGCACAAAAAATAAATTAATTGTTTTTATACAATCAGAAAATCAATTTCTCTGGAATCACCGTTTTTTTTTCTCTCTCTCTCTCTTTGATCGTTTATTTTGGTTTTTGGATTGGATCGTTTAGATGTACGCTTGGAGGCTCGTTTGCCTTCGGCACAAATCCACGAGGATGCTGTTTTTATGGTTTGGCTTACGACGACTCCGGGTGCACCGTACGCGTTACAACAGCCACGTCAAGCGCTTGGCTGTCCCAGTAGTTATCAACAAATAGAAGCTCTGTTAAGCCAAGGTTGGCCTGAACGGTTACAAACGTTAGGGTATTCACCCTCAAATGGTAACCTGTTTGGGTGTCAATCTGGAGAGGTTGGCGGTATTGGCGTGAATCCCGGTGGATGTAATGCCTTCGGTTATCCAAATTCAAGTCAGGGGTATTTGTCCTCATTTTCATATGGCGGGCAAGGTGCCCCCACCAACACGGATCTTATAACGGCTGCTTCATGCGCCATTGAGAACCTTACTAACTTATTATATGGCCACATTGGTTAAAAAACTTATAAGGATAATAAGATGATCGGTCCGGTTCGTGATATCCTCAATAATTCTGCTAGTAGTTTTATTCAGATGCCACCAAATAGCCAACTAGCACCTGCTAACGCCTTTGCTACTGTTGGCATGCCGAACATAGGTGGTTTACTTGGTGTCGGTGGAAACGATCCATTTTCTAATTTGTGTAACTCCATGTGGCCATCAATGAATCATGAGCTTCAATCTGCAATGACAACACCCACGCTCTGGGCTTCGTCAGGTACAGGGTTTTTGGGTGGAATAACCGATAACATCTCCGGCCTTATAAAGGCTGCTCAAAATTGCATCGCATTAAAAGGGACATGCGCTCCAACAAACACTCAAGAACAAGCACCCAGCACGGGGTCAATTTCGCCGGCCTCGAGCGCCTCAACCTCAAATGTTAGCGTTACAACCACCACCAACCCAAACGCACTAAATCTTGCAGAATCCGCCGAAAAACATGCCGGAAACAAAGCTACAAGTAGTAGTCGATGCTATGAAATCGCAGCTAATGCTATTGAAGAAGTCATGGGGAAATTTCTTAGCGGCGGGCAAGCTCATATGGCGGCTCCTATCTTAATGCAAGATTCTAGATTTGTTGAGATGCCAGCCAATACGCCCAGACAGCCAGGAGATATTGTTGTCTATGGGCCTAAAAAAGATCCAAAAGCAAGTAATGCTGCAGCAGGACACATTGCAGTCATTGGAAGGGATGGCATTGAACGCAGTGACTTCAAGGGCTGTGTTAACCCAGACATCTATTCATGGGTGCGTGTTTTTAGACTTAAAGAAAATCCATCCTCAGGGATTGCGTAAAATATTAGACCTAGGCCGGGGCTAATTCCTCATCTTTGACATCTTTTGCCTTGCCTTTGCCCTTTACAAAAACAATCTTGTCATCTTTGACGCTGGCGGCAATGACATCACCTTCTTTAAACTTGCCAAGCAAAATTTCTTCTGAAATTTCATCTTCAATGCGCTTCTGAATTTCTCGACGCAAGGGGCGGGCTCCATAACTGGGGCTATAGCCCTCCTTGGCCAGTAAATCCTTAACCTCGTCGGTCACGGTCAGCGTGTACTTATGATCTTTAACGCGCTTGATGAGATCGGCCAGCATAATGTCAACAATCTGGCGCACTTCGGTCTTGGTCAGTTGATGGAAAATGATGATGTCATCGAGGCGGTTTAAAAACTCAGGCCTAAAGACGCGTTTCATCTCTTCCATGACGGTGTCTTTAATTTTTTTATAGCGCGTGGCCTCGTTATCATCACTTTGGGCAAAGCCGAGCGGGGTGGGGTTTTCAATACCACGTGCGCCCACGTTGCTGGTTAAAATGATAATGGTATTCTTGAAATCCACCGTGCGGCCTTTGGAATCTGTCAGGCGGCCATCATCAAGAATTTGCAACAGCACGTTAAAGACGTCAGGGTGAGCTTTTTCAACTTCATCAAACAGCAACACAGAGTAGGGCTTTCGACGCACCTGCTCGGTGAGGTGGCTGCCTTCAGAAAATCCAACATAGCCAGGAGGTGCTCCAATCAGTTTGCTAACCGTATGGCGCTCCATAAACTCAGACATATCCACGCGAATAATATTTTCTTGCGAGCCAAAGAAGTAATCGGCAAGGGCTTTAGCGAGCTCCGTTTTACCAACCCCTGTGGGGCCGCAAAACATGAATGAACCAATAGGCCGCTGAGGATTTTTAAGGCCCACACGCGCGCGACGAATGGCTTTAGAAACGGCCGTTACGGCATCATTTTGGCCAATTAAGCGCTCATGAAGAATGCTTTCCATTTTAATGAGCTTTTCCGTCTCGGTTTCGGTCAACTTAGAAACCGGCACACCCGTCCAGGAACTGACGACTTCGGCAATGTGCTCTTCGGTGACAAGAATATCTTCACCCGAATGGGATTTTTTGTATGTTTCAGCCATTTCACGAATTTGATCGCGCAATTTACTTTCCTGATCACGAAGTTCGGTGGCTTTTTCAAAATCCTGATTTCGAATGGCCTGCTCTTTTTCGCGCACAACAGTTTTAACCTGTTTTTCGAGTTCTTTTCCTTCCGGCGGTAGCGTCGCGCGGCTTAAGCGCACTTTCGAGCTGGCTTCATCAATCAGGTCAATGGCTTTATCTGGCAAAAAGCGATCGGTAATGTAGCGCTCCGAAAGACGAACCGCCGCCTCGATAGCTTTATCGGTTATTTTGAGTTTGTGGTGGGTTTCATAGCGCTCACGCAAGCCTGAGAGAATCTCGATCGCTTCATCCAGCTTGGGTTCATCGACAAACACAGGCTGAAAACGACGCTCAAGTGCGGCATCTTTTTCGATGTGTTTTCTAAATTCATTGAGGGTTGTGGCACCAATGCATTGTAATTCGCCACGAGACAAGGAGGGCTTTAAAATATTAGCCGCATCAATAGCGCCTTCTGCGGCACCGGCACCAATGAGAGTATGCAACTCATCAATGACCAATATAATATTACCGGCCTGACGGATTTCATCCATCACTTTTTTGAGGCGCTCCTCAAACTCGCCACGATATTTGGTGCCTGCAACGAGCAAGCCAATGTCGAGCTGAACAATCTTTTTATCGGTCAAAATATCGGGCACATCCCCGTTGACAATGCGTTGAGCGAGGCCTTCTGCAATGGCGGTTTTGCCGACACCGGGCTCCCCGATCAGCACGGGATTATTCTTGCTGCGTCGACCCAAAATCTGAATAACGCGCTCAATTTCACGCTCGCGTCCAACAACGGGATCCAAGCGCAATTCTTGGGCGGCCAAGGTTAGATTGGTCGCAAACTCATCAAGAGTTGGGGTTTTACTGCGCCCGGTTTGCTGAGAGCCAGTGGCACCCGTGGCGCCTCCCACGGCAGCCGCACCTCGGGTTTCACCCAACATACGAACGACATTGCTGCGAACTTTGTTGAGATCCACACCCATATTTTCAAGCACGCGCGCGGCAACCCCTTCACCTTCGCGGATAAGACCCAGTAGGAGGTGCTCCGTGCCAATGTAATTGTGGCCAAGCTGCCTGGCCTCATCCCAAGAGAGCTCCAAAACACGCTTTGCGCGCGGCGTAAACGGAATTTCAACTGCCACAAAGCCGCTGCCTCGGCCAATGATTTTCTCAACCTCACTGCGGGCATCCTTAAGATTTACGCCCATACCCTTAAGGGTTTTAGCGGCAATCCCGGTGCCTTCACCAATAAGCCCTAACAAAATCTGCTCAGTGCCTACAAAATTGTGCCCCAGGCGACGCGCTTCTTCTTGCGCCAACATGATAACTTTGATGGCTTTTTCGGTAAACCGTTCAAACATGGGAGGAATCCGCCTGCGCGCTCTTTAAAAACGAAAACGATGGGTATTACAAACACTTTAAGGATATCAGAAAACATCCAAGGTTGAAAGAACATCATACCGTGCAAGGAGACTTTGATTCACCCGTCAAATGGTTGAGGCAAATTGACGGCTGGTCTTTCAAACAACTCCGCAGCGCACACATGGGGAGAAAAGCACAAAGGGACAGCTTGATATAATTTGAGATAAATAGAGTGCTCAAAATATGTTGCATCATATCGGGATGCATCATATCGGGATGACAGGATTTGAACCTGCGGCCTCTACGTCCCGAACGTAGCGCTCTACCAAGCTGAGCTACATCCCGATATCAAAAAGTTAATGGGGCGCCACGGTGACCACCCTGAAATCACTTCTCCGTGGCACAATGTCAAAATGATTATCCGCAAGAGCCACCTTAAACTCAACCCTTCTGCTCACGCCCCGTTTGTAAGTGCCTTGATTATTCCTACCGGCGTAGGTGCCGATCAGGGTGGTTATGCCGGTGATGCGGGGGTAATTTTGCGTCTCATTGCAAGCGTCAGTGATTACGTCATTACCCATCCCAATGTCTGCAACGCCGCCGGATTTGTCACCGTGCCCGACAATGTGCTTTACGTTGAAGGTGCCATGCTTGATGCCTGGCTTCGAGGCCAAATTGCCTTGCACGCTGTGCGCTCAAATACCATTGGGGTGATTTTTGATGCAGGCATCCCACAAAACATGCAAGTCCTGCACCAAAACGTCATCTCGGCCATGAGAACCGTGCACGGCCTCGATATTCTGCCGCCCGTTGTGACGTATGAGCCCCTCCAGTTAAGGTGTACCGTCTCCTCAAAAAGTCAGGCCTCAGGCGGTGGCTTAGACAACCCTGAGGTATTGTTACAAGCGGCAGAGCGCTGTCTGGATCAAGGAGCCTCGGCCATTGCCATCTGTGGGTATTTTGACGGCCTCAGTCAGCATCTCGATGAGGCCTCCTATAAAACTGCCTCTGGTGTGGATCCTATTGGTGGGCTGGAGGCGATTTTATCACACCTGGTGACGCAAGCTTTTGGTGTGGCAAGCGCGCATGCACCAATTTTGAGCTTGGCAGAGTCGCAACCCGAGACCAGCGATATATTGCCCGGGAAAATCGCCGCCGAATACATTACGCCAACGTTTTTACCTTGCGTGCTTCAAGGCTTATCGCGAGCACCTCAGATGATTCCATCGAGAAGGGCTCAGGCGGGGGATATTTCTGTGGAATGCCTCAATGCTCTTATAACACCAGCCAATGCACTGGGAGGGCCTGGTACACTGGCTGCCCTGATGCAACAGATACCCGTGATTGCGGTTGCCTCCAACACGACAACCATGAATGTGACGCCTCAGGTGCTGGCGCAACTACTGCCAGATAGCGTCTTATCAGCATCCAGCCTAAGGCCTGCTCATAATTATTTAGAAGCAGTAGGGCATCTGCAAGCGCTTAAACTAGGGTTACAGCTGCCTTAGAAGCTGTCAACTTTAGAAGCCATCAACTGATGAAAAGCATCTTTAGCCTGATCGCAATCGATAGCAATTTGAGCAATTAAGGCCTCAAGACTCTCAAATTTCTGCTCATCACGTAATCGGCGCAAAAAAGAAAATGACAACA
Source organism: Vampirovibrionales bacterium (assembly GCA_035285385.1). Classification (GTDB taxonomy): domain Bacteria; phylum Cyanobacteriota; class Vampirovibrionia; order Vampirovibrionales; family JAJTHC01; genus JAYKJM01. The sequence continues at coordinate 476 of JAYKJM010000058.1, read as the reverse complement.
AGCTTCCCTGGGGCAACTTCGGGAAAGCCTGACCATGCGCAAGTAATGCGTGGACTTCTAGACGAGGGGCACTTGGGCGATCGCTTCCAAGAAGCACCGTTGGGCTAAAGCCAATATTACAAACGGCAGGCCATGACTTTGAGGGGTTGAGAAAAGAGCTTGAAGACAATTTAAAACCAGGCTGAGCAGGACGATTAGGCTCTAAAAGTTGTAAATACCCCATATAAACGCCAACCGCCGGCATCAACCGTTGAGCATCAAGCGTGATATTGGCCGTAGGATAACCCAATTGGCTGGCGCGACCGTGGCCGGTTGTCAACACGCCCGAAATGTCATAGGGACGCCCCAGTAACGCGGCCGCCTGAGTCACATCGCCATACTGCAGGAGCTTTCGGATCTGGGTGCTGCTAATAATCTGATGATCGGCTAACGTGACAGGCTGCATAATTGTGGTTTTAAACGGCGGATTGCTCTGA
>JAYKJM010000057.1:0-5096 GCA_035285385.1 Vampirovibrionales bacterium | reverse complement strand
TTAAATAGACTTTCTTGAATTGATTAAAAAATCCTGCATTTTACATCGAAGCAAAAACCATAAGCCCTAAGCCCGCGATACATCCGCCAGAGCCTGGGCTAAAATGCTTACGGCCTTGTCGGCATCTTCAGGGGTAATGGTCAACGGCGGCGACAGTCGAATACTCGATTCCCCACAGCCCAAGACGAGTAACCCCAGCTCAAAACATCGATTCACGACCGCCTCACGCAACAGGGGATCCGAGCGGCGAGAGGTTTTATCCGCTACAATCTCCAGACCAATCATCAAGCCCAAGCCACGCACCTGCGCAAGGTGCGGACTTGTTTTGCCGAGTGCCGTCAGCGATCGCATCAGATGCTTGCCCACCTGCAAGGCGTTTTGGGTTAATTCGGCATCCATTAGCTCTAAGGTAGCCAACGCCGCCGCGCACGCCAACGGATTTCCACCAAATGTTGAAGCGTGAGTGCCTGGAGGCCACGTCATCACATCGGCACGTGCAATCAGAGCCCCCAAGGGCAAGCCCGAAGCCAACCCCTTGGCGCTGGCAATCATATCGGGCTCAAAACCACGAAACCATTGGCTTGCCCAAAGCTTACCGGTTCGCCCTATGCCGCTTTGCACCTCATCGGCAATGACAAGGGCACCAATGTCTCGAGCCAAGGCTTGAAGGCCAGTCAGAAAACTGGCCGGCGGCACCACATAGCCACCCTCACCCTGAATGGGCTCGACCAAAAACGCAGCCACCTCATTGGCCGGCACAGCACACTTGAGCACGTGTGATTGCAGATAATCCAGACACCGCTGGCCTGCCATGTATATGTTGTCAGAGCGAAAGACATCGCGATAATGATAGGGATAATGGGCATGAACAACCGCAGGCAACAGCGGGGCAAACCTGGATTTTTGCAGCGCTTTGCTGGCCGTCACGCTCATAGCGCCATAAGTGCGACCATGAAAGGAGCGATAAAAAGAGATGATATAGGGGCGACCTGTGGCGTATCGTGCCAGCTTCAAGGCGCCTTCGACTGCTTCTGCACCCGAGTTTCCAAAACTCACGCGCTTGGCAGCCATGCCTGGAGCAGATTTTGCAAGACGATCGGCTAATTTAGCCATCACGTCATAATAAAAATCTGTGCCAGACATATGCAAAAAACGATGTGCCTGCTCGCAAATAGCCTCAACCACCTTGGGATGACAATGACCCGTACTGTTGACGGCAATGCCGGCACAGAAATCCAGAAATTCATGACCATCGGGATCCCACACCCGAGCACCGAGGGCGCGATCAATCACCAAAGGATACCCCCGCGTGTAAGCGGGTGAAATCACCTTGCCGTCGAGATCGATGATGGCTTGAGCCTTTGAGCCCAGGGTAAAGGTTGTATCATCGCAGGGATTCATACTATTGAGTGTCGCATTTTTGATTCAAATCTTCAACGCATTCAGCCCACGCACCTCTTGTGCCATAATAGTCTGCAATCTTTTTAAAGGTGTTTACTTACGATTAATTCTTCCATTAGAGGATAGTGCCATGACCTCCACGATGACTGCCCCCCAAGCCCCCGACACCCAAGCCCAAACACAACTCGCCCTTAGGGGGTTGCTGGCTGGCAAAACCGGACTCGTTGTCGGTGTTGCCCATAAAACCAGTATTGCGTGGGCCATTGCACAATCTCTGAGTAATGCCGGCATGCGACTGGCGTTTACCTATCAGGGGGAGCGCTTAGAGAAAAACGTACGCGAACTAGCTGAGCCATTACCAGGCAATGTCATTTTACCCTGTGATGTCACCGATGATGCTCAAATTGAGGGTGTTTTTAGCACTCTAGAAAAAGACTTTGGCCGTCTGGACTGCCTGATTCATAGTGTTGCCTTCGCTCAGCGTGAAGATTTGGAAGGTCGCTTTGTAGACACCAGCCGCGAAGGGTTTTTGCTGGCTCACAATATCAGCAGTTACTCGCTAACAGCGCTGACCCGTCGAGCCGTCCCTCTGATGGAGCAAGCCGGTGGCGGTAGCGTCATTACCCTTACCTATTTAGGCGGTGAGCGCGTGGTCAATAATTACAACGTGATGGGGGTTGCCAAGGCCTCACTGGATATGAGTGTCCGTTATTTGGCGGCTGATTTGGGTGAAAAAAATATTCGCGTCAATGCCATTTCCGCAGGTCCCATTAAAACCTTGGCCGCGCGGGGCATCAGTGGATTTGGTAGCATTTTAGGCGAAATGGAGCAAAAAACCCCCATGCGCCGCAATATTGAAGCCTCCGAAGTGGGAGATACGGCACTCTATCTGGCGAGCCCACTATCTCGCGGGGTGACTGGGGAAGTCATCCACGTGGATGCCGGCTACCATATTTTAGGCCTGTAAACGCTTTGGGGTCTTAGGCGGCGTCGTTTGCTCCATTCAGTGATGAAGCGTGCATTACCACTGGCGTGAGCACATTTCTGAATTTTACAGACTTGCATAAACGCTGCATCTCTCAAGAAAATCCCCCCCTCAAGAGGCGCATGGCGCGACGCACTGAACCTCTATAATGAGCCGTTCTTGACATGGCATTAGAGGGTGGGGCTTTTCAGCTGAAAAATTGCTGAGGAAGCAAACCTCATATAATACCGCCGCTTTTAAAGCGCAAGCATATTTTACATCACCAGAGAGCGGCCCCAGCGACTCAGCTCGAGCTGAATGACTTCAACCAGTGCCTCAATCGATTCAGAGGGCACGTCTTCGGCAGCAGCCAGATCACGGCGTTTAATTTCGACAAGCCCTTGGGCGGCTTTCTTGCCCACGACAACCCGCACGGGGTAGCCCACGAGATCGGCATCCTTGAATTTCACGCCCGCCCGCTCATCGCGATCATCCAACACGGTTTCTATGCCCGCCGCCTCACAGGCCGCGTATAGAGATTCGGCCAGACGGCGCTGGGTGTCATCCTGCACGTTGGCGGGCACAATCACGACATGGTAGGGGGCAATCGCCGGCGGCCAAATCATGCCATTGGCATCGCTATAGCGCTCAATGGCCGAAGCCGCCACCCGCGAGACCCCAATGCCATAGCAGCCCATCACAAAATGGCGTTCATCGCCAGTTTCGTCTGTAAATTTGGCATCCATCATCTGGCTATATTTCGTGCCCAGCTTAAAGATATTACCGACTTCAATACCTCGACTGAGCTGCAAGGGATGATGCGGCGGTAACGGGCACAAATCACCCAGTTTAGCCATCCGAATATCCACAAAGTGCGTTGGCTTCAGGATGCGATACTTTCCAAGTACGGTGTCACCCCAGTTGGCTCCCGCCAGATGAACCCCGGGCTCATTGAGCGCAATAATAAAATTTTTCAACGGCTCAACGCTTTGATCCACGAGCACTTGCAGCCCCTCGGGTAAATTAACAGGACCAATAAAGCCTTTGGAAGTGGCACCAAAAACTTTTGCAATCTCCTCTGCACTTGCTAAACGCAACTCAACGGCGTTTAAGGTGTTTTTCAGTTTGGTTTCTTCAACATCACAATCGCCACGAATCAAAGCCAAGACGGGAGTTGCCTGCGACGTGTTTGATGGCTGCCCATCATCGAGAATGTATAACAGGGCTTTGACAATCGTTTCTGGGCGAAAGCTGTGCTGGCCTTCTAAATCGGCAATTGAAATAGCATGCGGGGTTTCAATAAGCGTTGGGGTTTGCCAGTCTCCTGTGGTATTGACTTCGGGCAAAATAGAATCAGCCCAGTTGGCATTGGCCGCATAGCCACTGGCGTCATCATAAAAGACATCGTTCTCGCCACTTTGCTGCCCTTCAGCGCTGGGGGGAATCAAGACCATGAATTCATGGCTTTCATTGCCACCAATGGCACCGCTATCGCTTCGAACCATTCGCGTTTCAAGGCCGCAGCGTTTGAAAATGCGCGTATAGGCAGCCGCCATAATGTCATACTCTCGATCCAGACACGCATCAGAGGCATGAAAACTGTAAGCATCTTTCATAATAAATTCGCGACCGCGCAAGAGGCCAAAGCGGGGGCGAAGTTCATCACGATATTTATTTTGAATCTGGTATAAATTGGCGGGCAATTGACGATAGGAGCGCAATTCTGATTTGGCAATACTGGTAATGACTTCCTCATGCGTAGGCGCCAGCACCATATCGCGTTCGTGGCGATCTTTAAGTCGCATAAGCTCTTTGCCATAGATTGCCCATCGACCAGATTCTTGCCATAACTCAGCGGGCTGCAAAATCGGCATCATGAGCTGCTGAGCACCGGCTTTATCCATTTCCTGCTCAATGATAGAGGTAATTTTTTTTAGGACACGCCACATAAGGGGGTAATAATTGTACACCCCACTGGTCACCCGACGAATGAATCCCCCACGAACAAGCAATTGATGACTCACCACCTCCGCATCGGCAGGATTTTCACGCAACGTGGGAACAAGTAAACGGCTCAGACGGGGCATAATAAAACACTCAACTAAATCTCAATGAAAAAACACCCAACCATTTTACGCTGAATGCGCATCAAAAACACCGAATTGAGCGTAACGTGATGCCCTTGAAAAGCAAACAATAAAAAGCCCTTCCATTATTAGCGCGGAAAGGCAAGGGTACCACTTTGAAGGAGGAGAGAATTAAACTTGAAGTTTGTCTATTAAATCGCTTAAATAAAATCTGTCTATAAAAAAGCTCCAATTTTTCGGGATTTTTCACAAAAATTTACCAATCCCTCCATCCAAAATCCTCTCCATCAGAGACGGTTGCTCTCGACCCTATGGATAACTTCAGGTATCTTGGTGTCATGCTTCAAACATTTTATCGTGCTGTTTGGTGTCTGCCCTTTTTAGGGGTAGTTTTAAGTGTCTGCATGACTTGCGCCTGGCTGGTCATTGTCTATTTTTTTCTGAGTGAAGCGACATCAATCACGCTGCAGACGATACACAAACTCCCCCACAGCCTAGACATATTAAGAAGCCTCGTCATGTTGAGAGAGTTTTTATGGCTGTTGAATTGGCTGAGTGTTCTCGGGCCAATCTGTGGGCTCGTCTTAGGGCTTAGTGTTTATCACTGGCAAAACACATTAAAACAGTCCGATATTGCCCAACAT
>JAYKJM010000056.1:0-4427 GCA_035285385.1 Vampirovibrionales bacterium | reverse complement strand
CATGTTGAGAGAGTTTTTATGGCTGTTGAATTGGCTGAGTGTTCTCGGGCCAATCTGTGGGCTCGTCTTAGGGCTTAGTGTTTATCACTGGCAAAACACATTAAAACAGTCCGATATTGCCCAACATCAGAGCCAATTAAGCTCCAAAACCCAACATGCCACCCTTCAAAAAGAACTGTCTGACGACAAAATCAAAGTGCTGGAAGCCAAAATTCAGACCCTTGAAATCGCTCTCAATCAGACTCTAAAATCCTGAAAACGCCTGACAAACAATTAAGTACGCGTTTTTTGAAAATTTGGTTGTATGAAGGCAGATCCCAGCTTTGCCCATGTAACATATTGTTTCAAAATGCCTCCCACCTAGCACAAAAAATTAAAGGGGACGCAATCGGCCTTAATAATTTGTTTTTATTTACGTATGAAAATCAAACTGTAAATTAGCGCTTGATTCACTCGTTTAGGAGGCTCATCACTCAAATGGCCACTTTCAACACATATCCCGGCTACAGCTCGGCGCCGTTCTTTGGGATTCCATCCCAGCCAGGAACGGGGCCTCAATATAGCCCTCCTTTTCCGCCAAATGCACAAGTCCCTGGCGCACAAATGCCATACTGGGGCGGCCCATTTGGTCAGGAAGTTACCACGGTTAACCACAGAAACGACATTGTTGGTCGTCCTGAATTAGCCGGTGGTTTTGGCTGGTTGCTCCCAGGCCTCGATCCCGTGTTCCAGAACACGTTTGCGGCCTACTCGAACAACCTCAACGATCTGCTTAACTTCGCCAGCGGAGAGTCCGTGGGTGTCTTCTTCGGAAGTACGCCAGCCAACCCAACGCAATCTCCAGGCTTTGCCGGGGCGTCATTCTTCAATAACGTTGACCCCAGTGCGGCCTACCAGAACTTCTATAATTACACACCCCCGGTAACACAAAGTTGGTATTAGGAAGTTTGGAGTCGTTTCCTCACACACGAGAACTTTTTCAAGCGCGGAGTCAAATCAATCGCCAATACAATTTTTTATCGCCTATGGCACCCTCCTCAGGGTGCCTTATTTTTTAACAACATCCAGCGCCATGCACAGGATGTGACTGCGCTTTGTGCACCTGCAGCAAGGCATCCAGCTGATCGACACGAGGTTGATGACGCTCCCCTTCAAAAGAGGTTGAAAGCCAGGTTTCTACAATGGCAAACGCTAACTCTGGGGCAATAATGCGAGCCCCCAGACACAACACATTGGTGTCATTATGCAAACGACTCAAAGCCGCGGTGTGCAAGTCATGAGACAAAACAGCCCGAATTCCCTTGAAGCGATTGGCCGCAATTGAGACCCCTACCCCACTGCCGCACACAATAATACCGCGCACCACCTGAGACTCAGGCTGAACTTGCGTTAGCATCAATAATTTTTCACAGACAGCCGCCGCATTAAGGGGGTAATCACTGGAGACATCCGACGACTGGCAACCAACATCATGAACGCTCAACCCTGAAGAAGCTAGCAGCGAAACCAGCTTACTCTTGAGCACATAGCCGGCATGGTCACTGCCAATGATGATTGTCATATCCGACATAACGTTGAGACCTTTCTGTATAAGGCTTTTAATAAGCAGAGGTGGGAGTTAACACGGGCTTTCGCTGCAAAATGGATGGTGACATTTCCTCAGGAATCGGCAAATTCAGAATATCCAGAATGGTTGGCGCGATATGATGCAAGCCGTAAGCTTTTTGCTCAGAAGCCAAAGGCTTTAGAGACAGCGACGGGTTGGCTGTCAGTAATATTAATGGCACCAGAGCGGTCGTATGTGCCGTATGGGGGCCGCCATGGGCATCTAGCATGCATTCAATATTGCCGTGATCGGCGCTCAAAAGCATGGAGCCGTTGACACGCTGCAAGGTTTCAACAATTCGCCCAATGGCCGCATCAATTGATTTGACGGCCTCAATGGCGGCATCCAGTTTACCCGTATGACCCACCATATCTGGATTTGCCAAATTGGCAATGATCACCTCCGTATTGCCTCCGGCAATAGCCTCACAAATCGCATCCGTGACCCCCTGCAGGCTCATTTCGGGTTGCAAATCGTAAGTGGCGACCTTTGGAGACGCAACCAGCTTTCGTACCTCCCCCGGCCAAGGGGTTTCAAGGCCACCATTGAAGAAAAACGTGACGTGGGCATATTTTTCGGTTTCTGCCGTACGGAGTTGCCGCAACTGATGCCGACTCAAGACTTCTCCCAAAGTATTGATCAACGGCCGCTTGGGATACGCAATGGGCAAAGGCAGCGTATCATCATAAGGTGTCATGCAGACAAAATATAGATTTTCCGGAGTTTTTTCACGCACAAAACCATCAAAATCTGCCTGTGTGAGAGCCCGAGTCAGCTGCCGAGCCCGATCTGGGCGAAAGTTGAAAAAGAGGATGCTATCGCCATCGTGAACCCCGTCATAGGTAAAGTCGGTGACGGCAGGGAGAAAAAATTCATCCACCACGTCGTTTCGATACGACATCTCAAGGGCATGAACACTAAACGGGAAGCGTTGATTCGTGTTGGCAGAGACCCCGGCGGTAATCACCTCATAGGATTTTTGAACACGCTCCCATCGCTTGTCACGATCCATGGCATAATAGCGCCCGTGAACCGTCGCAATTTGAGGGAATCCCTCTTCAAGCAGCGCGTCTTCCACCGTTTTAAGATAGGGGGTTGCACTCTTGGGAGGCACATCACGGCCATCCAAAAAAGCATGCACGCGCAGCTGCTCTGGCTTGAGCCCCTGCTCTTTGGCCAAGGCAATAAGCGCCAGCAGGTGATTCATCGAGCTATGAACGCCGCCATCACTGAGCAACCCCATTAAGTGGACGGTTTTAGGTGCCGATTGATCGTGAGTTACCCGCTGAAAGGCCTCCAGAATAACCGGATTTTCAAAAAAATCACCTTCGGCAATGGCTTTATCAATCTTGGTTAAATCCTGATAAACAATGCGCCCCGCACCCAAGGTCATATGTCCTACTTCAGAATTACCCATTTGGCCTTCGGGCAGCCCAACGGCCAATCCGGAGGCATCGACGGGCACCCAGGGGCAATGGCGCATCAGCTGCCAATAATGCTCTGGCCTGGCAAGGGCAATCGCATCACCAGGGTCGTGGGCAGGAGGTTCATGACCATCTACGGGTTCACGAAGACCCCAGCCATCCAAAATCAAAAGCAAAAGGGGGGTATGTGTGTGCATGGCTCTAGTGTAAAATAAGCGTGATTTTTTGAATATAGCCAACAAAAAACAAAGCAAATGACCGTCACCCATAACATCTAAATCGTCCGCTCAACTCTAGGGATTTCTTATTCTGATGGCCCCCATTGCACCTGCCTCCCCCCAACGCACCATTCTGATTGCTGAGCACGCCGGCTTTTGCCATGGCGTGAAAAAAGCCGTCTCCAAAACCGAAAAAGCTGGTGAAACGTCCGATAAGCCCACCTATGTTTTGGGAGAACTTATTCATAACCCCCAAGAGATTGACCGTCTACGCCAGCAAGGCATTATCACCGTCCAATCTCTTGATGAGGTGCCAGCTGGCAGCTTGTGTGTCATTCGCACCCACGGTGCACCGCCTTCTCTCACCCAAGACATGGAGAGCCGCGGCATTCAGCCGGTTGATGCCACCTGCCCTGATGTGCAGATTGTTCAAAACCGCGCCGTGCAACTGGCTGAAGAGGGCTACACGGTGGTGTTGGTGGGTCGAGAAACCCATCCTGAAATTATTGGCATTCGCGCCCATACCGCCCAAATTCCCAATGCCGACATCGTGATTATTGAGCACCCGGGTCAAATTGCTGAAAAACTGGTCAAAACCGGCAAGCGCCGCATTGGCATCGTCTCTCAAACCACTCAGCTGGAAGGCGTGTTTTTTGAAACCGTGGCCGAGCTGGCCAAAGTTGCCAAAGAACTGAAAGTGTTTAACACCATTTGCCCGGCCACGTTTTTTCGGCAAAACGCTGCGCTGGATTTAGCGTCTCGCGTCCCGGTAATGGTGGTCATTGGGGGTAAAAACAGCTCCAACACCACGCATTTGGCAGACATCTGTCGTGAGCAGGGAGCCCAGACCATTCACATTGAAACCCCCGAAGAGCTCGACACCTTTGAGCCGCTCAAGACGGCAACCACCGTTGGTGTTACTGCTGGCGCCTCCACTCCTGATTGGCTTGTGAGGCAAGTGATTGCCTACTTAAACGCGCAAGCCCCTGCCTGAGCCGTTGTCTCAAAATGTAACAGATGGCCGCCAAACAAGCACGTTTACCCATTGAGAGGCCTTACAGCAGTATCAAGGCAACTCGTTTACGGCGAGTCGTTTTTGTGGGTTATTCCTGTTTTTGTTAGAACCTGTTTTTGTTAGAAAGTGTTAATCACCATGGTAAGCATCTCCCCCCCCCCCCC
>JAYKJM010000055.1:0-11883 GCA_035285385.1 Vampirovibrionales bacterium | reverse complement strand
GCGACAACGGAGTGCTTATAATGCAAAAATGTTGCAATAAAGTGACTCAGCGATTGGAGCTTTCTTTTCAATGAAAAAACTACCTGTAACCGTCTTGTCAGGGTTTTTAGGCGCCGGAAAAACCACTCTGTTAAACCAGATTTTAAACAACACAGAGGGGTTAAAAATTGCCGTCATTGTCAATGACATGAGTGAAGTCAACGTAGATGCCAAACTCATTCGAACAGAAGAAAAACTGATCGAAATGAGCAACGGCTGCATCTGTTGCACCTTACGCGAAGATCTCTTGATTGAAGTCACAAAATTGGCCTCTGAGCGTAAATTTGATTATCTGGTCATTGAATCAACAGGCATTTCGGAGCCACTGCCGGTAGCCGAAACGTTTACTTTTGAGGATGAATCTGGCCAAAGCTTATCGATGCTTGCAAAACTCGATACAATGGTCACGGTGGTAGACAGTTTGAATTTCCTCAAAGATTTTGAAGAAGGTGAAGACCTGAAAACAAAAAATCTTGCTTTAAATGACGATGACGATCGAACAATCGTCGATCTATTGGTAGATCAGGTGGAATTTAGCAATGTTATTATTTTGAATAAAATTGATTTAATCACCCCTGAAGAACGAGACAATTTACACGCTATCATCAAGCGGTTAAATCCAGATGCGACGATAATCCACGCCGAATTTGGTAAAGTTAGCCTTAAGCAAATTTTGAACACAGGCTTGTTTGATTTTGAAAAAGCAGCAACAGCACCAGGGTGGCTCAAAGAATTAAGAGGCGAGCACCAACCAGAGACGGAAGAGTATGGCATCAGCAGCTTTGTATATAAAGCTTATAAGCCATTTCATCCAGAGCGTTTCAGAGATTTTCTGAATGAAGGCTGGCAAGGGGTTCTGCGCTCAAAAGGTTTTTTTTGGCTTGCCACACGCATGGAAAATATGATGATTTGGTCTCAAGCAGGTGGCGCCTGTCGAATCGAACCAGGACCAATGTTTTGGGCCTGTGCCCCAGAGGCCGATTGGCCTGATGAGCCAGAGCTCCGAAAAGAAATTATGAGCGACTGGCATTCCCCCTGGGGAGACAGAAAACAGGAGTTAGTCTTTATTGGTCAAGACATGAACGAATCATGGTTAAGATCTCGCTTGGACGCATGTCTGCTAAATGATGCTGAATTTTCTGGAGAAGACATGCCTTGGACGCATCTCCATGACCCTTTTCCAAGGGCAGAATCAAACGCATTAAATGAAGCCATCCCTGCATAGCATGCCCATTGGCACGTTTTTCATAAATGACACGCCTATATCTGTCAGCTTGAAAACTTGACTATAAAAGCGACAATCATAGGCTGAGCAATGCATCCGATTGTAAAATACCGCGCTCGGTGATGTAGCCACTGACCAGTCGCGCGGGGGTCACATCAAAGGCTGGATTTAGCGCTGATGAGCGTGTCAGGGTGACGGTTCTCAGCGCGCCATCTTCGCATTGTCCGCTCATCGTCGTTACTTCACGAGGGTCGCGCTCCTCAATCGGAATCTCGCTACCTTGTGCCATGGTCGGATCAATGGTGGTATAAGGCAAGGCGACATAAAACGGCACCGCATTGTCATACGCCGCAAGCGCCTTCAGATACGTCCCCACCTTATTGCACACATCACCGTTTCGGGTGACCCGGTCGGCTCCAACAATGCAGAGATCCACCTCGTTGCGTTGCATGAGCAGGCCACCGGCATTATCTGAAATCACCGTATGAGGCACCCCGTGCTCGGCCAGCTCAAAAGCGGTTAAAGAGGCTCCCTGATTGCGAGGTCGGGTTTCATCCACCCAGACGTGCACGGCAACGCCCGCATCATGCGCCATATAGATAGGCGCCAAAGCCGTACCATAATCCACCGTGGCTAACCATCCGGCGTTGCAGTGGGTCAAAATATTAACCGGCTGCTTAGGCGTGGCGGATTTTTCACGGGCGATGGCCTGAATCACGGCCAGGCCATGGCGCCCCATCGCTTGACACAGCATGACATCTTTATCACAAATGGCCGCCGCACGCGCATAAGCCGCAGCCACCCGCTCAGATGGGGGCAAAGGCTCAACCACCTGAAACATTTCATCAAGCGCCCAACGCAAATTAATAGCCGTAGGGCGGGTGGCAAGCAAGCGCTCGTAGGCCTGATGCAAACGGGGCGTGCTGGCATCCTCAGACAAAGCCAAACAGATGCCATAAGCCGCTGTTGCGCCAATAAGCGGCGCCCCCCGCACCCACATATCCTGGATGGCCACTTGCGTCTTTTCCAGAGAGTCGAGGGTTTCAAAAACGATGCGCCAGGGCAATTGACGTTGATCCAGCACACGCACCGAGCGGCCATCATCGGCCAACATAATGGATCGCGTGGCAACACCTTGCAGTTTCATGGCTTTACATTACCTCACAAGCTAAATTTCAATGACTGAATCGCATCAAACGAGCGTATCAGGGGGTAGGCAACCGGCGCTTCAAAAAGATAACCTCCAGGTTCTTGGCGATCCACTCCTAAGACTTGAAGACCTGCTTCCTGGGCGGCATTGAGCTCTTTTGGATGATCGGACAAAAATAAAATTTCATCGGCTGGCAAGCCAATCTCCCGAGCAATGGCCAAGTAGGAGTCGCTCGCAAGCTTGCTGCCCATCGTGGTATCAAAAAATCCATCAAACCAGGGGGTCAAATCGCCATAGGTTGTGTGGGCAAACAAAAGCTGCTGCGCCATGATAGACCCTGATGAAAATACAAACAGACGAACCCCCTGTTGATGCAGCCGCTTTAGAGCCAAATAGGCATCCTCGTAAAGGTGTCCCTGATAATCCCCCTGCTGATACCCTGCCTGCCAAATCAGCCCCTGAAGCTGCTTGAGAGGCGCTACTTTTTGATCTTCATCACTCCAGCGCTGTAAAACCTCAATGATGGCTTGACGGGTTAAGTCGGGATTTTTCTGCAGGGTTCGCACGGCATTAAAAATATCGGCAAGGTCATGGGTTTTACAGTAGTCGGCCAAACGCGCCCGCGCATAGGGAAACAGCACATCTTTGACAAACGAGAGGCTGCTGGTGGTGCCTTCAATATCGGTTAAAACAGCCTGAATCATGGTGTTAGCACCAGAGATGAGACGATTTCTGCCGGAAAACGAGGAAAGCGATCCGCAATGGCGTCACCCGTAAATTGAGCAATCCAACCGTCAGGATTCGTGAACAAGCGCACCGCTGTAAACATAGGAGATTCACCCATGTCAAACCAATGAGGCAAATGGGCCGCCACACGAATCAGATCCCCGCGCTGGCAAAGCAACACAAAAACACGGCCCAGGGCATGCATGGAAAAAAGACCCGCACCCTCCACAAAAAACCGCACTTCGTCTTCCGCGTGCGTGTGCTCACTCAGAAATTTTTGCCGCAACACGCGGCGATCGGGGTGTTTTGGCGTCATACGCACCACATCCACCGATTGGTAACCTTCAAGGCGCTTTAAGCGCTGAATCGGGGTGGCATAGGCTTCTAAAACATCAGCTTGGGTAGCATCAGCAGGCAAATCCACCGTAGGCCATCGCTCAAAACCCACCCCAATCGTTTGCAACGTCTGCGCAATAAGTTCACCCTCAGAGGTATCCAGCACGGGGGATGTCTCATGCTCTAAAAAAACGCGCAACCAGCTCATGGCTTGCATGTCTCCATTGCACGGCCTAACGAGAGGGTGGCAAGCTCACAGGAAAAACAAAACTCCAGAGCCTCCAGGACGGCTCGAGCCTCAGGCATTGAGCGCCCCCAGGCATAAAGACCATGGCCTCGAATGAGGTAGCCACCTGAGGGCAACTGCTGCTGAGAAAAATAGGCATCTACCTGCCGAGCCAGCTGAGCCATGTCTTGCGAGTTTTCAAAAATGGGCAGCACGACGGTGGTCTCATGCGTGGTAATACCCGGCAACGCCTTGAGAATTTCGTAGCCAGAGAGCAGGATCTTGTCGTCTGGGGATACGTGACGGCTAAGCACCACACTGTGGATAGAATGGGTGTGCAAAATGGCACGCGCCTCAGCATAGCGATGGTAAATCCCCACATGAAGCAGGGTTTCTGCAGACGGAGTTCGAGTCTCATCCAACGTGAGCGTTTCACCTTGCATCGTCAGGGGCATAAGATCTTGCGGGGTAAGGCAACCCTTGTCACGACCTGATACGCTCATAAGCATGGTTTGATCGCTCAGCCGCATGGAATAATTCCCGCTGGTGGCCGGCGCCCATCCCTTGGCGGCTAAAAACTGACCCGCAGAAATGATCTCAGCAGTGGCTTCAGAGAGAGAGCACTGTGCAGCGGTTAGGGTTGAAGAACGTGTGGTCATTGTAAAAATCAGAAAAAAGAGCCCAGATTAACACCAAACAGAGAGAAAACGTCAGATCCAATAGGCACTTTCTGAGGCCATGCAATGGCCTAAAATTAACGTTGAGCGTTTAGCTTAAGGGGTTTTTGCTTCAGAGAGGGTTTGCTCGTAAAGGGCTAAATGCTTTTGATAACATAAGGTAGCATGATACTCACGCTTAGAGCGCTCAAGTGCTTGGCTTCCCCATTGTAGCGCCTCATCAGGATTCTCCACAAGTCGACGCATGGCACAAACCAGCTCATCGTGATGATTGGGTGTAATGAGCAGGCCAGTTTTTTCGTGCTGAATGATTTCTGTGCACCCACCTATGGCACTGGCAATGGCTGGCCGTCCACACGCCATGGACTCCAGCAGGACTCTACCAAAGGCTTCAAACCACAGGCATGGCAATACCAATGCAATGGCGCCGCCATAAACCGTTTTGAGATGTTGAGGGGGTAAGTGCCCTAAAAATTCAATATTGGTTCGCCCGAGCGCGTTGGCCTGCGCTTCTAAAGCGGTGCGTTGTTCACCGTCTCCTACAATTTTAAGACCAATGGATGGCGGCAATGACGCCATGGCGTCAATCAAGAGATGACAGCCTTTTTCACGACTCAGACGACCCACAAATAAAAAATAATCGCCTGCTGTGGTGGCAGGTGTTGGCACAAACCAGTCATCAGACAACGCATTGGCAATGACGTGCAAACGATGAGCCTCGATGCGACCGCCTGTCTGTATAACATCTGCCAACGCTTGACTCGGGCAAATAAAGTGTGACACCACATTCAACTGACGATGCATTTTTCGAAACTGAAACTCCAACGCCACAAAAGCGCTTTTGGCAAGGCTGTCATCATAACAGCGATGATGAAGCGCCTGACCAACGCCGCGGGTTGAGCACAGCAGATCCACGCAGTAGTGCCCCGCTGTGGCAGCTGATTTATGAGCACCTCGAAGCAAGGTGCCTGCCGGACATACCAGCCGACTGTCATGCAGGGTCATCACGCTTGGAATGTTGCGTTGGGTGCAACTTTGGATCAGCGAGGGGCTTAAATGCCAGAAAATTGAATTGAAATGAACCAGATCCGGCTGGATGCAATCCAGAAAGTAATCAAAGCGGCTTTTAGCCTCCAGATTCCAAAACGGCTTGAACGCAGCCTTGAGATTATATCCTAGATGGTTAACGCTCAAATGAAGATCTTCGTAGCGGGTATACGATGGAAAATCCGCCTGATGCGGCAGCGGGACATCAAAATACGGCTGGCGATTACAGCCAAACAAAACAGACTCATGACCGTGACACAACAGTAACGCGTGAGTCGACACGGTACTAAATTCTGCCCCACCGTGTGGGGTCAGAAAATTATTGACCATCACGATTTTCATTGACCAATAAATCCTTTGAAGCCCTTGCCGCTAAAATGGAATCTCTAGTGCATGAATCAGCCAACCCCGTCAAAGCGCTTGGCCTTCTAAAGGGGCAATATCGGTAAATTTTGACGTGAGCGGCACCTGCGCAATAGCAAGCGGTAAGACATTAATACCAGCAAAAGCCGGCTCTCTTGAAAAAGCATCCAAGGCCGCCATTAACGTCGCCCCAGAAGTCGTGAGATCATCAAGCACAATGATGGTAGTACCCGAAGTAGGAGGCGTTTGCTTGGAGGCCGCCTGCTGATGGGCTTGAATGTGGCCCAAGAGCCCCTCATTAAGAGCAAAGGCTTGGCTCATATTGTCAAAACGTTGGCTTCGACGGGTCAAAAAATGTTGGGTTTTGGTTGCGCGTTGAAATCTCAAACCATCTGGTTGCCACAGCACACCCAGAAGCGCCGCCATCAAGCCAGACAATCTGACCAATCGATCATGAAGCACCGCTTGAGGTTTTATGAAGGCACCATAAGTGCTTCGCGGGGGGATGGGAACAATCATGATCGATTTTTTGTGCTCCTCAGGCAAGGCAGTCAAAACACTCAGGTAATGACACAAGAGGCTGGCCAAAATCAGCGACCCCGGGTGACGAGGATGAAACTTCCAGCGATATATTATGTGCCTGAGCCGTGAGGTCAAAGTGCAAGCCGATTGAATGGCATTTTCTGAGGCAGCCGGCACAATCGGAATATGTTCAATAGGCGATTGGCAGCCAAACTTAGCCTGGCAGGCAATGCACCAACGAATCATTGCGTCAAAGTGCTCGCTCCAGCCCCCACAGCCATGGCATCGCGCATCCTGTAGCGGCCATAAACTGGCACTCAGGCGATATTGAAACTGATACCATGCCTTGAGCATGAAATAAAACGCTTACACCGAAACCAGGGTATCCGCCGTGTAGGGGCCAATATCAAGAACATCTGCCGACACTTTTTCAGGAATCACCCCAATACCATGCCCCATCCAGAGCATCAGCTTAACGGCACGATTGACCGGATCCCCGCCGTGCAGGGTGTAGTCGTTGACGTACATCCCAACAAAGCGGTCCGCTTTGCTGCGCTCGAGTTCGCCGGCATACCGCATGGCATAATCGAGCGCTTCGTCGCGATGGGTCAACGCGTAGGCAATACTTCGCTGTAACACACGCGCCACGGCACGCTGAACCTCTTCTGGCAGCGAACGTTTGATGGCATTTCCCCCCAAAGGCAACACTAAATTGGTCAATTCAAACCACCAAACACCCAAATCCACAATACGCTGAAGCCCGGCAGCCGCATATGTCAGCTGGCCTTCGTGAATCAACACACCGGCATCCAATTCGCCAGAGAGCACCTTGGGTAAAATTTCGTTAAAAGGGGTTATTACCAGATTTTCAAGGGGAATCTCGGCATCCCACAACCGAAGCGCCAGATAAGCCGAGGTTTTTAGGCCAGGAACCCCTATTTTGGCTCGATGCAGGGTTGCCTTATCCATCTGGTTTTTGGCCACAAGCACGGGGCCGTATTTATCTCCCACGCTTGAGCCGACATTGAGGAGTCGATAATGCGCTTTCACAAACGGATAGGCGGCATAGGAAATGGCCGTCAAATCAAACTGTCCCACATCACAGGCCTTGTTTAGGGTCTCGATATCATGAAGTTCATCCACAAAGGTCAACCCTTCCGTGTCTACTTTTCCAGCTCGAACGCCATGAAACATAAAGGCATCATCAGCATCTGGGCTGTGAGCCACGGTAATCGGGTGGGGATAGTTCAAGGTCATGGCAGGCATCCTTCTTATGGTGGGGCAGGCTCAGAAAACGGAATTTCACAATACCAAAAAAGGGACGAAACGTTGCTGAAAATTGTGCCAAATCTCGGGCTTCAATGTTATAGTGACCACACGTTAGGTTAAACAGTGACCTTGCTACCTAAACGCTAAAACCAATAGCAAGAGCTATAAAAGTTCTTGGATGCGTTTTCAGCCTGCTTGAGAATACCGCCTACCATTTTAAAAAGTGTTTATCTTGAAGCAAATTTTCCCCAAAGCACATGATACAAATTAGCGGTGGGCAGTGGCGCGGCCGCCAGCTTTCGGGTTTTCCAAAATCGTTGTCGCCCAAGGCAGGGTTTCGTCCGACCACCGGGCGAGTGAAAGAGGCTCTGTTTTCAATGTTGGCGCCAGAGCTCTCTGGAGCCAGGGTGCTGGATGGCTTTGCAGGCTCGGGTGCCTTGGGTTTTGAAGCCTTAAGCCGGGGAGCCTCTTTTGTGATGGCCATTGAGCCCAATCCTGTTGCAATCACGTTATTAAAATCAAATGCAGAAAAACTGGCCTTAAACCCGCTTCAATGGCAGCTATTCTCGGGTTCTCTGGAGGCTTTTTTAGCAAAATCGGCGACTCACGAGCCATTCGATGTTATTTTGCTCGATCCGCCCTATGAGCGGCCGTTAAACCAAGACCTGCTTCACGCCTTGATCCAGCCGCCATGGGCGTGCTTGCATCATCGTCGGGTGGTCATTGAACAAGCCAGCCAACCCGCCGTAAATGCTACCCTCTTGAGTGCTATGGGGTTTCAGCCGAGAGCCTACGGCTCAACCACCCTGTGGCTTTTATGATGCAGTTTATTCTTCAGCAAAAACCTAGCTACAATGTCCATCAACGAGCCCTTGTGCGCTGAGCCTGCGGCGAATTTTTTCAAACAACACGTCCGTCGACTCATTGTTCCAGAGCGTCCAGTGAGCTCTGGCTAATTTATCTTGCTGCGGCATTTGCGCCGCCAGCCTTGCCTCAATGGCCGCCGGCGACATTGCCCGGTGCCTCATAAGGCGCTCTCTCTGGATATCAGGTGCTATGGCCACCAGCCACGTTTCATCGACCATAAAATCCAGATTATTTTCAAACAGCAGGGGAATGAGCGCAAAGGCAACCGGTTTTCCTTGATTTTCTAAGAAAAACGCTTGTATTTTTTGACGAACACGGGGATGAAGCAGATGCTCCACTTTTCGACGATCGCTTTGCTGCTGAGGACCAAAAATACGAGCAGCCAACTCGGCACGATCGATTTGCTGAGTGGATGGATTCAGGATTTCAGAGCCAAATTGCTCTATCAAGGCCTTTTGAATGTCAGCATCATGGGCTAAAAGCTCATGAACAATGGTATCTGCATCAATAACAGCAGCATTAAGCCCCTGCAGATAACCGCCAACCGTGCTTTTACCGCATCCGATGTTGCCCGTAATGCCAATTTTATAAACCATGCCCCTAGCATATATCTTTTACGGCCTTCACGCGATAGGATGATGCTCATGATGGATTCATTTTGGAGCGATTTAACCGAAGCTAAGCTCAATAGCACCCCGATTCATAGCGGGCCGGTCATTTCATTAACCCATGACACGGTTCGCCTGCCCAATGGCGAAACCGCCCTCAGAGAGGTCGCCTGGCATCCCGGAGGGGTTGTCATATTGCCCGTACTAACCTCCGGAGAAATACTGCTGGTCGAGCAATTTCGATATGCCGTGGGTCACACCCTTCTAGAGCTGCCAGCCGGCAAACTTAATATTGGCGAAGACCCCCTTAAGGCGGCTCAGCGAGAACTTCTGGAAGAAACAGGTTATGAAGCCGAGCACTGGCAAGCGCTAGGATTTATCTATACCGCCCCCGGCTTCTGCAATGAACGTCTGTATCTGTTTCGGGCTGAAGGACTCGTGGCACACCCAAATCCTCCCAAAGAAGACGATGAGTTCATCACCCTGCATCGCCTTGATGCCGTGGACTTAAGACAACGCGTTTTAAACCGGCAACTGACAGATGCCAAGACGCTTAGTCTGTTACATTATCTGTAGCTCAGTCTGTTGCATTATCTGTAGCCCAGTTTATGTCCGCTCCTTTTTCATTTGAAGTATTCGCCACAGAGGGTGAGGCACGCGCGGGTGTCTTTAAAACCCCACATGGCGTGGTTGAAACACCTGCTTTTATGCCAGTGGGCACGCAGTCGGTCGTTAAAACACTCACCCAAACACAGCTTGCAGCAATTAATCCTCAAATGACGTTGGCCAACGCGTACCATTTATACCTGCGCCCCGGACATCAACTGATTCAAAAAGCGGGCGGTCTGCACGGATGGATGAACTGGCCGCATCCGATCTTGACAGACTCAGGGGGATTTCAGGTATTCAGCCTGGCCAATCATCGAAAAATTACTGAAGAGGGCGTGATGTTTCGAGATCCCGCCTCGGGGTCTTCGCATTTTATTGGTCCTGAAGAATCCATGGCTATCCAGAATGCGCTGGGGGCTGATGTGATTATGGCTTTTGATGAATGTCCGCCCCACCCGGTGACGCACCAAGAAGCCAAGACCTCGTTAGAGCGCACGCAACGATGGCTTCAACGATGTTTTCAAGCCCACAGCCGATCGGATCAAGCCCTGTTTCCGATTGTTCAGGGCGCAGGCTTTGAAGACTTAAGATCAATGGCCGCAGCGCATGTGCAGCAATTTTCAGCCTACGGCTATGCCATCGGTGGAGTCAGCGTGGGCGAGCCACCAGAGGCAATTACCCGTATTGTAGCCCACACAGCCAAGCTGTTACCTGCCGATAAACCGCGATACCTGATGGGGGTTGGCACACCGCGCGATCTGCTCATGGGAATTACCCATGGCATTGACTTGTTTGATTGCGTCATGCCCACACGGGTGGCTCGCCATGGGGCATTTTTTACCAATCAGGGCCGCATCAATATCAAGCGGCAGGAGTTTGAGTCTGATTTTTCGCCACTGCAAGAAGGTTGTGTATGCGAAGCCTGTCGACTTTACTCGCGGGCTTATATTCGCCATTTAATACGTGTGGATGAAAGCACAGGCAAAACCCTACTGAGCATTCACAACATCACCTATTTGGTACAATTTGCCCAAAAGGCTCGTCGTGCCCTATTAGAGGGGACATTTGAAACCTTTCAGTCTCAGAATAAAGCGGTTTGAGAACAAAAAACATTAAAAAAGAGCGGCCTAAGCCTTTTTTAGTTCATAACACCGCCAGTAGTGAATATACCCTGCTGAAAGGCAACGTTATTCCAGTTGGTATTGTTGTACTGAGCGCCCATCATATCCAGGAACATGCCGTTGTGCTTACGGTAAGCAAGCGCATCCCCAGTAGCATAGACGCCAAAGTTATTGGCTGTGGCAAAACCATTTTCGCCCGCAATAATGGTGTAATTACCCAGAGGTGAGACATGATTAATGGTGGCACTGGAAGGACCGGAGCCATTGGTTGAGAACCTTTGATTCAACCAATTTGCAAATCCTGTCAAAAGGTCTGTCGTTTCGCTATCATTTGAACTTTGGACGGCAGCACCAGCGGATGTGGCTTGCGCAGGGCCTGCAGCCTGAGCACTGACCCCATTAGGATTAAACAGTGAGCCGGCGGGCATAAAAATTTCGTTATTGGGCGTGAGCATACTCAATTGAAACGGCTCACGAACGATGGGTGCAAAACTACCGGTGCCGGCGGTCACGCCCCAGGCATTGGTGGCCACATTAGACACCCCGCCTAAGGTTGCATTTGTATACCCAAGTAAATGACTGTTGTTAATTTGAATAACATTGGGGGAAATAGAAGACATGTTAAAGTTAACCTCCTCCTAGATATTGGTTGAATTGTTTCTGGTTGAATGGTTTCGGCTTGGTGGATTTTTGTTGTGCAATCTCAGATGGTTCTATTTATGAGCTCTCGTTGCGTAATATTCCTACCAGAGAAATAGATGCTTTATAAGTTAATAAACAAAATTAAAGGATTAATATTGATCTTATTTTTAAATTTGGCCTGAAATATGTGAAAGTTGTTACAAAATAAATTCCTGTTTTTCGTTTATGGTCTTCTTATGTAGCACGTTATCGCTTTGAGACGCGTTAAGCTCTTTATGATCATGATGACTCCCACAACAGCCCCCTCTGAGCCGCATGAAACGCTGGTGCCACCAACACCATCGTTAGTAGGGCATAGCCACGAAGCCTTATATTCACTGATGCAAACTCTTGAAGAGCCCAAGTTTCGTGCCGACCAAATTCATCACTGGATGTACGTCAAGGGGGTTCGCACCT
>JAYKJM010000054.1:0-7146 GCA_035285385.1 Vampirovibrionales bacterium | reverse complement strand
CCACCAACACCATCGTTAGTAGGGCATAGCCACGAAGCCTTATATTCACTGATGCAAACTCTTGAAGAGCCCAAGTTTCGTGCCGACCAAATTCATCACTGGATGTACGTCAAGGGGGTTCGCACCTATGAGGCCATGAGCAACCTGGCCAAATCCACCCGGCTGAAGCTTGCAGAGCGCTTTCCTTCTATTGGCTGTTTAACGCTGAAGACCCGAGAAATCAGCCAAGATGGCACCCAGAAGTTTTTGTTTCGTCTTGCCGATGGCAAGGTCGTGGAATCTGTGTTAATGCCCTACCAGGAGCGCGGCACGGTGTCCGCCTGTATTAGTTCTCAGGTTGGGTGTGCGGTCAACTGCAGTTTTTGTGCCACTGCCAAACTGGGCTTTACGCGTCAGCTGAGCGTTTCTGAAATTGTGGATCAATACCTTTATGTTCAGCACCTGGCGGGTGTTGAGGTTCGAAATATTGTATTTATGGGCCAAGGCGAACCGCTCCTGAATTTAGAAAACCTTCTGCCAGCCATCACCCTTTTGAATCAGTCTGCAGAGGTGGGCATGCGCCGGATGACGATTTCAACAGCCGGCGTGGTGCCCGGCATTTTGCGATTAGCCGAGGAGAGTTTCCCATTAACGCTTGCCGTATCCTTGCACGCCCCAGATGATGAGACCCGATCCAGCATTATGCCGATTAATAAAAAATGGCCTATCGCAGAACTTATACCAAGTCTGCATCATTATAGTCATCAAACCGGCCGACGGCTGACCATTGAATACATCCTGATTCAAGACGTCAACGACTCTGCCTCACAAGCCCACCAGCTGGCGCAACTGCTCAAGGGGCTAAAATGCAACGTCAACCTGATTCCTTATAACCCGATTGCTCCTGTGTTACTCCCCATTGAAGGGGCTAACCTGAAGCGCTCCACACCGCAGGCGATTCATCAATTTCAGCAAATTGTCAGCAGCTATGGCCGCAAGGTAACCATTCGCCTCGAGCGCGGGGTTGATATCAATGCGGCGTGCGGCCAGCTGGCCAATCAGCACCAATAGCCCTATACTGCACATATGCTCTCTGCTCACTTGCCGCCGATTCAACCGCTATTGCTGGCTCTGGATACCCCTAATCCGGAGGCGGCCTGGCAGCTTGCCAACCGATTGATGCAAGAGACCCCCTTAAAAGGGTTCAAAGTTGGTATGAGCGTCTTTTATCAGCCTGGTGGGCGCCAGCTGTTGCACCGCCTTCATGAGGCTGGCGCCTTTATTATGTTGGATCTCAAGCTGCACGACATCCCCGAAACGGTTCATCGCAGTGTCTCAGCGTTGATGGATCTCCCCTGGCATTTATTAACCCTCCACGCCCTTGGCGGGTTTGACATGCTGATGGCCGCCCAATCGGTATTGAATAAGGCCCATTTATATCGAGCGCTGTTAGGAGTGACGGTTTTAACCAGCCACAGTGATAAAACCCTGCACAATGAGCTCGGTATTAACGGCTCGGTAGCGGATGCGGTGATTCGACTAGCCACCATGGTCGCAAACGCAGGCCTGGGAGGCGTTGTGTGCTCGCCCCATGAGATTGCCCCTATTCGAAACCATTTAAGCCCGCCGTTTAAGCTGGTCACCCCGGGCATTCGTCTGGCCGACAGTCACGTTCAAGGAGATGATCAGCTTAGGGCGGCAACCCCCCAAACCGCTCGTGAAGCTGGCGCCGATTTTCTGGTTGTGGGGCGTCCCATCCTTCAAGATTCAGACCCAGTGCGTGCATGCCAAAAAATCCTCGATAGTCTCTCGACGGAGGCATCAAAACATGCCTGAAGCTGTTGACTGCCTGCCGTTAAATCGGTTTTCGTCAGGAGCGTTAGGTAATTTTGGATCTTACCGCGTCGATGTGCTAAATTTTGGTCGTTTTGCCCTTGATGGCGGCGCTATGTTTGGAACGGTTCCTAAAGTGCTCTGGCAGCAGGTTATAGATTGTGATTGTTGCAACCGGATTCCTCAAGCCACCAACGTGCTGCTGATTCGAGATGACCGTCACGTCATTTTGGTGGATTGCGGCAATGGCGATAAATGGAGCAATAAGCAACGTGACATGTATGCCATTGCAGACACCCCCTCCATCAGAGACCTGTTGGCACCATTTGGACTCACACCGCAAGATGTCACACATCTGTGTTTGTCGCACTTGCATTTTGACCACGTCGGCGGGGCAACCTACCGGCAAGAAGGCTCTGAAGGCACCTGCCCTGTGCTGACGTTTGCGAATGCACAAATTTGGGTTCACCAAGGCGAGTGGGAGTATGCCTGCCACCCGCATGCTCGCGCCAAAGCCAGTTATTTGCCTGAAAATCTCAATCCCATTAAAGCCTCTGGACAATTACACCTTTGTCAGGGCTCTAAAACTGAAATACTCCCCGGACTCTTCATGCAGCTCACAGGTGGCCATACGCCCTACCATCAGGTTATTATTCTGGAGGGTGCCAATGCAGCCCTTGACGCGCAAGGGGTAATTTACTGGGGAGACATCCTGCCCACGCGACACCATGTGCGCCCCTCTTGGGTTATGGGCTATGATGAATACCCGGTTGAGGTAATGAAGATAAAAGAAACCCTCATGAAAGAGGCTCATGAAAAACGATGGATCTCGGTGTTGGATCACGACGTGGATCATCCTGTTGGCTTTGCAGAACCCAGCGAAAAAGGCTTTATCTGGAGACCTCTGGAACCCGAAACTCTGAAAGCCCCATCATAGCGTTTATCTGAGTTGCAGGTGGTTTGGGCAATCGCATCGTTATTTTGAGAACATGTTTATTTTTAAGGGTCACGACCCCGAACGCTGCCTCGCTTGCATGCCGCGCCCGCCGGTTTGTTGTTTGGAGAGTTGTTGGCTTATTGGCACTATACTGCACGTAACGATTCAAAAAAGATAGGAATTAGTCGTTATCGTCGGGTTCAAGGCTTGCAAGGGTGGTTTCAATCATTCGGCTAACAGCTGGGATAACGGTTTTTTGGAGGTCATCCGGGCAGTCGTAAAGCAAATGCATCGCAGCACGCAGGGTTTCGTTAACATCATACCAACGCCTGCGATTTTCTTGCAGCTGAGAGGTGCTTTCAATAATGGATCGGACATCGTCGGCAGAATGACCGGTCTCATCCTCAATTTGATGCTCAATGACCACCTTCAGAATATTCAGCGCCACCTGCGCCTGATGGCGATCTGAGGCCTTGCGAAGGGAGCCCAGCGCACGACTGAGGGCAGGGTCTTGATCATACCAACGTTGAAAGGTAGCCATGAATTTTAGCCTACCACAAGCAGCGTGGATGACAAATTCAGCGTTTTTTAACTCAACCAGATTTCGGCTGCCGGCTTGACGGGGTCATCCCGTCCAAGGACAATAACTAAGCAATGCCAACGTTCATGCTGACACGTTCGTCATTGTGGTGAGTGCCCCTCATCGTTTGTTTCTGATAATGGCATAGTAGCTCAGTTGGCTAGAGCACGCGGTTCATACCCGCGGAGTCGCTGGTTCGAATCCAGCCTATGCCATTTCGTTTTTTTAAAGGGTATTCATCCCTTTAAGTTGACGTATTAAGGCGAAGAGTGGCTCTTTTGAAGGAGTCTTTGAGCCAGATACTGACCTTCAGGAATTCTGAGCACCCATGCGGCCGCACCATAGACCAAACAGCCAAGAAAGCTACCTGTAAACACGGAAATCCACTCTGGGAAACGCCATAGCATCGTGCGCTGTTGAATCAAAACAATCGTTACAACCATCATCAAGGCGGCAAGACTCAAGCGCCAGAGATTATCCAGCAGGGCGGCCACACCCAAGCCTTTGATAAATCGCCGCGAAAGCCACGAAAGAGCCACCAAATTAATCGCCGTAGCCAGCACACTCCCCAAGCAAATTCCGCTAACACCATTGAGCCCCAATGCGGCTATCATGTTTGGGAACCACTTGGGTAATTCGACAATAAACAGCCAATTAAATACTGCCTTCAGGGCAATCCCCTGCATGGTGATGTAAAGCGGGGTGTGGGCGTCATGAAAGGCATAAAAAACGCGTGTCATGGCATCTCGAGCAAAGTAGACCGGCATTAAAAAAGACAGCCAAATAAGGGCTTGCGAGACCACGTGGGTATTTTCGGCATCAAAGGCGCCGTGTTGAAACGCCATTTTGACAAGGGTTTTGCCATAAAGCACCAAAATAACCAAAATGGGCGTGCTTAACAGTAATAATAAATTAACACCCAGCTTGTAGTCTCGAACCACTTGCTCGGGTTTGCCAGCGGCAACCGCCTGGGTAAATCTTGGAAAAACGGGCACCAGAAAAGCGGTTTGCATCACGCCAATGGGCAGCTGAATTAATCGATTTGCAAACACAATGGCCGTCCACGCTCCTAAAGGCAGCATCGCCGCAAAAACGAGATCCGTGAGCACCGCAATCTGCCCCAGAGTGGTTGTTCCAAGGGCAGGCAAAAGCAAATGATTCATTTGTCTGAGCTCTGGCCACACGTGGCGAAGCTTTAAAGAAAACTTTTTGAAATGATCATGTTGCCAAAGTTGAGGCAGCTGCATGGCAAACTGCAAAATTGAGCCCGCCACGGTACTCCAGGCCAACAGTTGACCGGTAGGATCTGCCGGCAAAAGCACCAAAGCGGCAATCATAACCAGGCTTTGTGCAGCCGGTGAAAGAGAGGGCCAAAAAAAATGTTGATAGGTATTTTGAAGCCCCAAGGCCAACCCGACAAGGCCTCCCAGAAAAACAACCGGCGCCATGGTCTGCAGTTGCGCCGTGGCGGTGCGAATCAGAGACTCATTATGGCTGCCGTGAAGAAGCATCCGCGTAATGGGCTCTGCCAAAAGCACGGTCAACACAGCCAGAGCAGCAAAAGCAAATGCTGTTAGGGTTATGACCACATTGGCAAGGTCGTGGGCTTTTTTCTCCCCGTGGGATCCCTCGTGAATCAATTTGGTAATAACAGCCACCACCGCCGAATGAAAGGGACCGCCCACGCCGCCTAATAAAATCAATGAAAACGAGGGCAACTGAACCGCCGTAAAGTAGGCATCTGTTGCCAATGCCGCCCCATAGCTGCGTAAAATTACCCAGTCTCTGAGGGCGCCAAGGCCTTTGCTGAGCAAACTAACGCTGGCCACAATGCTGGCCGCCTTCAAAAAAGAAGGTTTTTTACGAAGCGTGGAAGAGCGGGGTTTGGAAAAAAAAGAGATACTCACACTACGTTTTTATCATGCTTTTAGATATTTCAACAAAATTATCAAACGAGTTCTAGGCGCGTCGGCAGTAATTTCAAAAACATCTTGGCGCCACCGTTTGTGTGCGATAAAGTAAATGTTAATTGTGCCCAGTGAGTCGACAAGTCGATGAATCACGGGCACGCCCGATGTCGTTTTGACGTGATGATGTCAGTTTTAAAATTCACTCGTTTTTGCTTTTTCAAGGATGGTTCTTTTCATGTCTTCCACAACGCTTGAGCAACGCCCTACACATCAGTCTATTGGTCAAATTACGCAAATTATTGGCCCTGTTGTAGACGTTGAATTTGCCCCCGGCGAATTGCCGGACATCTACAACGCGCTAATCGTTGAAGATACCGCCCCCAATGGCGAAAAAATTATGCTCACCACCGAAGTGCAGCAAATGCTTGGGGATAATCGGGTGCGCTCGGTTGCCATGGATGGCACCGATGGTCTTACCCGTGGCATGAAAGTGATTAACACGGGGGCTCCCATCAGTGTGCCCGTGGGTAACGCCACTCTGGGTCGTATCCTCAACGTGCTTGGTGCGCCGGTGGATGAAGCGGGCCCTGTCGTTTCAGATGAGAAATGGCCGATTCATCGCAAAGCCCCCATGCTTTCTGAGCAAAATACGAAAACTGAAATTTTTGAAACCGGCATCAAAGTCGTCGATCTGCTGGCGCCCTATTCCAAAGGTGGTAAAGTGGGGCTCTTTGGCGGAGCGGGTGTCGGCAAGACGGTTATCATCATGGAGCTCATCCATAACATTGCCCAAGAACATGGCGGGGTATCTGTTTTTGGCGGCGTGGGAGAGCGCACCCGCGAAGGCAATGACCTCTGGCACGAAATGAAAGATTCCGGCGTGCTCGATAAAGTGGCTCTGGTCTACGGTCAAATGAACGAGCCACCCGGTGCACGGATGCGCGTTGGATTAACCGCCCTGACCGTGGCCGAATACTTCCGCGATAAAGCCAATCAGGATGTGTTGTTGTTTATTGACAATATTTTCCGTTTCACGCAAGCGGGCTCTGAAGTGTCTGCGCTGTTGGGTCGTATGCCCAGCGCCGTCGGGTATCAGCCCACCTTGGCCACCGAAATGGGTGAATTGCAAGAGCGCATCACTTCCACCAAAAATGGCTCCATTACCTCCATTCAAGCGGTTTACGTGCCCGCCGATGACTTGACCGATCCGGCGCCTGCAACCACCTTTGGCCACCTGGATGCCACCACCGTGTTATCCCGTCAAATTGCCGAGTTGGGCATTTACCCGGCCGTGGATCCGCTGGCTTCAACCAGTCGGGCACTGGATCCTCTGGTTGTGGGAGAAGAGCACTATCAAACCGCCCGCGGCGTGCAGCAAACGCTTCAGCGCTACAAAGAATTACAAGACATTATTGCCATTCTGGGGATGGATGAACTCTCCGACGACGATAAACGCACCGTGACGCGGGCGCGTAAAATTCAGCGGTTCTTGAGCCAGCCGTTCTTCGTGGCGGAAGTCTTTACCGGCACGCCAGGCAAATACGTGAAACTGGCCGATACCATTGCTGCTTTCCAAGAAATTCTCTCGGGCAAGTATGATGATTTGCCTGAGCAGGCCTTCTACATGGTGGGTGGCATTGAAGAGGCGGTGGAAAAAGCAGCCAAAATGGTAGCCGCCTAAGTGCCACACCATCACCTGAGTAATTTACCCTAGCAAATTACCCTAAATTTCAATGCCCTCAGGCTTTGCGCCTCGCTATTTTGCTATGTTTTTCAATACTACAGAGACCCCGCCAAAACCCGTCGTGGTGATGTCCGGCATGCGTCCCACCGGACGCTTGCATTTGGGACACTACGTAGGCGTATTGCAAAACTGGCTCACCTTGCAAACGCAACATCCCTGCTAC
>JAYKJM010000053.1:0-7583 GCA_035285385.1 Vampirovibrionales bacterium | reverse complement strand
AGTAGAGCCGTCAGTGCTTTTTCAGCCTTTACCTCCAAGTACATCAGCGACATGATGAACCGCAAGGAAGAGCCTGTCAAAGTTTCGCCGCCTGTTTCGCCACTTTTTGTTGAATATGATGACGTTTGATGCGCTTTAGGCCAGTACGAGCCGCTCTGGTGATTCAACAATGGTTTTTAGGGCATTTAAAAATCGGGCTGCCAGCGCCCCATCAATAATGCGATGGTCGCAGGTAATGCTGATAAAGGCCGCTTGACGGGCAACAACCTCAC
Source organism: Vampirovibrionales bacterium (assembly GCA_035285385.1). Classification (GTDB taxonomy): domain Bacteria; phylum Cyanobacteriota; class Vampirovibrionia; order Vampirovibrionales; family JAJTHC01; genus JAYKJM01. The sequence continues at coordinate 7,311 of JAYKJM010000053.1, read as the reverse complement.
CCTGGTAAATCATGGCGCGCGGTTGAATCTTTCCGATGCCTAAAATGGCCACTTGTGGCAAATTTAAAATAGGCGTCCCAAAGAGCCCGCCAATGGCACCAATATTGGTAATCGTCAAGCTGCCACCAACAAGCTCAGCCGCTTGCAAGCGGTTACTACGTGCGCGGTTTGCTAAATCGGCTATACTTTCTGCTAATTGCCTTAACGGCTGACAATGTGCATTTTTTAGCACCGGGACGACCAGCCCTTCAGGAATATCAACGGCAATACCCGCATGGAAAGCTCGATGACAGGTCAGCTGCTGAGAGGCTTCGTCAAAGGTGGCGTTAAATTCAGGGAAAGAGGGCAGCAGAACCGTCAGGGCTTTCAGCATGAGGGGCAAATAACTGAGCGACCAGCCTTCTGCTTTAGCCACCGGTGAGAGCTGCTGTCGCAACGCACTGAAATTTGTCATGTCCATTTCTTCAACCAGGGTAAAATGCGGTGCTTGTTGCTTGGCTTTTACCAGGTGGCTTGCAATTCTTCGACGCAGAGGGCTCAGCTCAGTGGGTGCATCCAGCGGCCAGCTTTGGGCGCGCGGCTGGGGCGCTAATGACGTGGGGGATGAAAGAGCAGGCTCTTGCACGAAAATGGACGGCAGATGCTCGGCAGACTTTGACAGAGGTAAATCATGGGCTTCTGTATTTGGGGTGTTTAATAAAGCGGTTTTCTGACGTTTCTGAACTTCAAGTTGCACATCTTCTGGCGTAATGCGGCCACCGGGGCCGCTACCTGTCAGGGTTTCAAGTTGAACCCCGAGGCTTCGGGCAAGTCTTCGGGTTGCAGGGGCAGCTTTGACATCTGTAGCGAGTTTTTCTGGTATTGGCAGGCTTGCCAGAGGTTGTTCAGATGATGGACAGGCAGAAGGAGCAGTTGACCCCTCTAAAGCAGGGATATTTTGCCCGAGGGGCGGTGCTTGGGGAGTAAGTATTTCACAAGCCGGAGTCGATTGTTTCACGTCTGCTTGATGCCCGCCTGATAGCTCTGTTGGGGATAGCTCGGATGACATCTGGAGGTCATCTTGCTTGGTTATGGCAAGCGGGGCTGGTTGCAAGCGGGGTGTGTCTTCCGCTGATGCCAGCGCACCGGCAGCAGCAATGGGCTCAAAACGAACTAAAACCTGACCCACAGCGGCGATTTGCCCCACTTCCACAAGTCGCTCAAGGATGCGACCGGTTAACGGGGAGGGGATTTCGGCGGTGACTTTATCGGTCATGACGTCCAAAAGCGGCGCGTCTTCCTGAATGACATCTCCCACCTCAACATGCCAGGCAACAATTTCGCCTTCTGCCACCCCTTCGCCAATATCAGGTAATTTAAATGCAATGGGCTCTGCCATGGTGGAACGTCCTTATGTTGAGAGTGAAATAATCAGACAAAATCCAAATGAAAGGGTTGATAGAAGGCTTTTTGGAATGGCTTTAACTGGTTTTTGAGGCAACTGACGTTAAAAAGCGTAATTCGGCCAGGTACATTCATTCATTTACACGTTGTTCGAACTCTGATTCAAGGCATCTAGATCACGCACCATGGCCTCGATGCGCTCAAGCTCGCTATCTTCGGGCCAGACCAAGGGCAATCGGATGCTGGGATGCAGCAATTTTTTATGAGCCAACGCCGCCTTGATGACGGTTGGATTGGGCAGAAAGAAAATATCGCGCATGGCTTGCAAATACGTCGCGTGAATCGTTTGTGCTTTGCCGACATTGCCCTGTGACATCCATTGCATCATCGTCTTGAGGGGGGCACCGGCCAGATGGCTGAGCACACTAACAACGCCAATGGCACCAACGGCCATCATGGGCAGGGTGAGCGAATCATCACCACTCCAGAGGTGCCCACCGTAGGGGGTAATCAGGCGAACCATTTCAGAGCATTGATCCAGATTGCCCACACTTTGTTTGACGCCCACAATATTGGCGCATCGACCAACAAGGGTTTCGACGGTTTCGGGCAACAGCTCAACGGCAGAACGTCCCGGAATATTATAGAGCATGACGGGCATGGGGCTGACAGCCTTGGCCATGGCTTCAAAGTGTTCAATGAGACCTCGCTGGATTGGGCGATTGTAATAAGGCGTCACCAGGAGTAAACCATGCACACCCATTGACGCCACCTGCTCGGCTTCCTGGATGCTGCGGCGGGTATCATTACAGCCTACCCCAGCCAGTACCGGTGTTGCTGATGAGTTTGCGGCCTCTAAAACGGTTTCAATGATGAGGCGCTTTTCCTCTGAGCTTAGTGTCGGACTTTCGCCGGTTGTACCGTTGACCAACAGTGCATCACTTTTTTGAGTGTGAATCAGATATTGTGCCAGCTGATGCAACTGTTGGTGATCGATCGATGAGCCACAGATGGAAAAGGGGGTTGCCATGGCCGTAATCAGCTGTGCTGTTGACCAGGAGCAAGGCAGCCGAGACAGTTTGTTGCAGAAATTGGGGGCGTTCATAATCAAAAACTCGTGTTTACCACCAGCGCGATGACAGCTACTTTAAGACAAATCAAAGAAAACAAATCAAAGCTTACCGCGATTCATCTTATGACAAAACAGCACAAAGGAATGGGCTTATTTTAGTTATTGGCTCTTGTGACTGTCCTGACTCAGAATACGCGCAGGCGCAAGGCTCTACAGCCGCTGTTTTATTTCCGGGCGTCTGGCGAGTATTATTGATCATAATGCAGTAAATCGTTAATACTGCAGCCTATCAGTCGGGTGAGCACCAATAACATGGGCAATCTTGGGTATGCGCGCCCTTGATTCCAGTAGAGAACCGTTTGATGGTCTACATTGAGCGCCTCAGCCAGTTGTTTCATGTTCCAGCGGATGCGAGCCGCCATTTCCGCAATTCGAAGGCGCATCAGTTTGGGTGCCTCCTTGGCCTGAAATAATTCTTCCTGAGTGAGTGGCTCATTGTGTGAGCAAGGACGTCCTCCTGAAGGTAAAAGACGAAACGGGTCATGATAGGTCGACATATAGACAGAGTGCTCCTTAGATAAACAAAAGAGTGGGTCGGTTATGGCGTAGGCATCGAAGCCATTCCCTCAGACTCTTGAAATGTGTCTTCTCCTGAATTTTTTAGTCCTGAATTTTTTTATGGCTGTATCGTGTTGAAAATTTGGCTTTTTGGTATGTTTTTTTATTGAGCGAGAGATTCCTGAGGAGCCTTGCTTTTAAGCAGAATGGCCAAATCAGAATGGAACAGAGTTTTTTTCAGAGCTTGATTTTGAGCTTCAAGGCAATAATTCAGCGTGTTTTAGTCTCAGAGAGTTGCTTAAGGGGGGGGGCAGGGGGGCTGCTTTAAGGGGCTGTGGTGAGTCAAAAATTTAAAAAAGCGGCTCTTAAATAAGATGATGACAGGTTGAGGGTTAAAATGAATGAAAAGTTTGAAACGTGATGCTAAAAAAGTTACATAAAAGGGTCTGGGCGTTTTGTGACGCTTAAGTTTTAAAAAGCATTTGCGATTATAATATTATCATAATAGAAATAAGGATTTCTTTTTTGGCTGAATTATGTAAAGGTTCACAAAAAAAACTGTTACACACGGTAAAATTTTCAAGAACTCCTCGGTAGTATACATTTCTAGATTATAATTATCATTTCAATTTGAATGTTAATTAAAATACTTGGATAGGCGATTTTTGCAGAATTCATGCTTAGGTCACCGAGAAAAAAAATCTGCTTTTACACCCTTATCACGAGATGCTCGATGCTTATGAAACGTTCTCCGACACAATTGGGTCAAGCCTTACAATTCTTTTTACTAAAACAAGGTATCTCGATGGAGGCCTTGGCCGTTGAAATGAGAATATCCCCCGACAGCTTGTCGAACTTAATTCACGGGCGTCGTCGTTTTAAAAACGATACGCTTATAAACTTAGCCAGTTGCGCTATCGTCAGGAACGGCGGGCTGACGTTATCGAAGTTGCGGGCGTTAAGAGCAATGGACGATTATACATTTGAGGAAATCCTCCTTGCTTTGACTGAATTTATTCGTATGGGGGCCGTTGAGTCGCTGCCGGATAATTTTTTCCAGCAATTTCAAGCCAATCTCGAACTCGGTGAATATCCCCCTGCGTTCGCAAGTAAAAAGAATGCGCTGCTTTCGTTAGCGCGATCAGTTGGCGCATAAATTCATCATATTGCATAAAGTAAACAATTCCTCTTTGAAGCTTTGGAATGACTTGAGCAATGGTTGATTACATGAATGACAAGAGTGCTGCTCTTTGCTAGCGTTGAAAGAACGGCTATAAAAGGGTGATCACGAATTTAAAATAAAAAAGAATCCAATATGTTGCTTGATTGAGAGGAGGACACCTCAAGAAAACACTTTGCTAAAAAAACTACTATGAAATGATGCTTTCTAGAGACCTTGTTTTAAGATTTTACTTGAACATTAATTGAAGTTGCGTGCTCTTTTATGACGAAAAGAGAAGATATCTGAAATGAATGGATTCGATGCTTACAAGTATGATTGTCTTGAGAAAACTACTTTGTACACAGCGTGAATTTACAATTATATTAAAGCAATCAGCTGATTTGGATATTATTACTCGTCAAGGTGTATAGATAAATCTGAAAAGCCTTGTCTGTAAAGCGTTTCCATTCTGTATTGAGTGTTTTTTGACTATTGGCTTGGCTTTTTGGTTTCGCTCTTGGTTAAGCGCAAACGATTATTGATATATTTTTCAAAGCATCCAAAAATTCCTTGCGATACAAGCTTTTGAGTGGTGTATGTCATTTTTAAATCCATAGGCCTAACCCGTTAGCTTTTCAAAAGGGATTGCAAGGCTGTGAGTATGAGTGCGCTATTGAGCGCTCCTGCTGACAACGGATTTGTCAAACGTGGCCTCTGTGAGATGGTTTTGCTTTAGAGAGACCTGTTTGCTCCATCGTAAATCTACTCCAATAATGCTATCACCTAAGGTGTTCAAGGTGCTGGCCAGCCAGCTGAAGCGTTTCATGCGAACGTCTGTCGTGGCATCCAGCGTGCCAATTTTTATGTTAAGGAGGGGTAAATGCGGCCATTTTTCGCGTTTCACCCAAGCAACCACGTTTTGAGGCTGGCGACAATCCAGAATTTGAAGTGTGAAGCCTGGCGCTCTCGATATTGCTTCAGATACCGTTTGCAAATGGTTCCAGTACATTGCATTTTTTCGGGTGGATGCTACCTTAAGACTCTGTTGAGAGGCAACAAGAACCCTTGGCAAACTTTGCATTTGCTGGTTATGGTGTAAGGCATTGAAATAGGGACGGATGGCGAACCAGTCTCCACTGCGACTTACAAGGCCTGTCTTTTGTAGTCGCTGTGAACCAGGTTGAATGGTTGCACTATAAGCCCAGATTGGTTTTTCAGTAATAGTAAGCTGAAGGCGAGCTGGCCAGAATAATTTCTCTATTTTAGCTTGCGCTATTAACGGCCAGGCCGTCTGAAGCTTTTTACTCAGTGCATCGGTTGATACCATGAGTAAATGCCGTCCGGAAATTTCTGTGTCCAACGTTTTATGGACTTCTCTTGCGGTGATTAGGTTCTGTTGGTGTGGGCTTCTGATAAGTGTGATTGATGTTGCGCTGAGCTGCCAGAAATTTGGTTGTAACAGGCTATAAATGGCAATCCAGCAGGCAAGGATGACACCCAGTCGAATCAGCCATTGCGCGCGGTGGCGCCTCACGAGGCCCTGTTTAACGGCTCGACGTTTTATAAAACGATGCTGCCGTGCAGCAGATGGCTGAAGGGCTGTCTTTTCGGGTGGCGATTGCAAGGCCTCAAAATGAGTCCTGATACTGTCCTTGATGCGCACTCGTACCCGCTTTGCCCGAGGTAGCCTGGCTACATGTTGGCGAAGCGTTCGGTGGCAACGATAACCCTGCCTGATGCCATCAAAAGAATTATTCATTGCTTAATAGAGTACCATAGGATGCGTTTGCGGTGATCTTCACTCCCAGGCCAGCTGCTCTGAGGGCTCGGCCAGAAGTTGTCGACCTCTGTCTGTTATGGTTTTTTACTTTATGGCTGTTTTTAAAATGAGGTTGACCAACTCGTCAAAGGAAATTCCCATAGCCTGTGCCTGAGCGGGAAGATCGCTGAGGGTGGTCATGCCCGGAATCGCATTCACTTCGAGGATATAAAACAAGGGGCTTTGTGTATCCAGACCACTGACTAGAAAGTCAGTTCGAGAGACCCCATGGCAACCCAAGGCAATATGGGCTGTCATGGCGGCTTGCTGAATAGCCTGGGCAAGGCCTGCAGGCAGGGGGGCGGGTAATAAAAACTCTGTGGCTCCTTCGGTGTATTTGGCCACTTCGTCATACCAGCTACCGTTTTTGGGTTTTAGCATCAGAGCTGGCGTTACGGTGGGTTGACCGTTTATGTCAATGACTCCCACCGTGACATCCACTCCGGCCACAAAAGGTTCTAAAAATACCTGGGGCTGGATGGACTGAAAGGTGGCGGCATTCATTTCAACCGATTGAGCCGCTTCAAGCGCCTTTGCAAGCCCATCAAAACTATTAACTCGATTCATACCCACACTTGAGCCTTGATTGGCTGGTTTGACCATCCACGGCATGGCAAATAGCGGATTTTCTTTGAGCGTGGACACGGTGTCGGCCACATTAAAAGGGCAAGGCATGGTGTAACCCATCATGAGCGGGAGTCCAAGTCGCTCTAAAATGAGCTTTGAAATGGGTTTATTCATGCTAAGCGCGCACGCCGATAGCGAATTGCCAGTATAGGGAATATCTAGCCAGCTGAGCAGGCCTTGAATGGCACCATCTTCGGCCATTGTGCCGTGAAGGGCTAAAAAAGCCACTTCTGGGCGTGCGGTTTGAAATGTTTCCAGAAGGTGATTTCCGGGCTGAATATCCAGTAGCTGAACGTTTTGATACCCCAAGCGGCCTAATGCTTCAAAAACAGCTTGCCCAGAACGCAGCGAGACGTCACGCTCGCGAGAGGAGCCTCCACAGAGCACGGCAATACGGGTTTGAGGGGTAATGCTCAAAGGGGGTCTCTGCAAGGTGCTCATAGGATAAAACTTTCATTAGGGGGCTAGTAAAAAGCCAAAAACAATAACCCGATTATCTCAAAAGCCCAATGGTACAGCCCTGTGCGCGATTGTGCGATAATCGTTAAAACTATCGTTAAACATATCATAACCAAAGGCAATCGATCAGGCTCTTTCATAAAGGATTCTAGCCTTTAATAGGTGAAGACGTCCGGTTGCTTGCTTGGATAATGCCTCCTATGGATTTTATTAAAAAAAAGCTCCCAAAAA
>JAYKJM010000052.1:0-13409 GCA_035285385.1 Vampirovibrionales bacterium | reverse complement strand
CCCAAGACGGGATCTTGCTATTCTTGAACCTTACTACCCTGAGCAGTTTTTGAATGAAACACCCTATAGACTTGATGATAATGCATCGGGTGCAGTAGGTGAACTTACTTTGACTGCTCTTAGAGACGAGCAAGCAAGCGTATTGAGCGGTTCTGAACTCCTGAATACTTCACTCAGGGCAAATGAACATGGATTTGCAACAGACTTTATCGCGACATTACCAGCACAAAAAGGGGACTCTGGTAGTGCCGTTGTCAAAAGCATCAATGGGCATGCAGTCGTAACGGGTTGTGTGAGGGCTATCGACCCATTTTGTGATAAAAGAACCTTCTATGTACCTTCAAGGGAAATTCGTGCGTTTTTAAATGAAAATGGTCTTTTCGAGGTTTAAACGGCCTTGAACACATACAAAAGTGAGCTTATTTAGAGCCTACTGAGAAACGATTTCATAAAAACCATCAATACCCGCGGTAGGGCTGATACCGGGCGCGGTGTCGAGGGGACTGCGACGAGCCTTTCAACACCGAGCGCGGCGACAACTTGTGACAAATCGCGTAGCGCAAACAGTCCATGACATCTTCATAGGGGTGCTCTTCCAGCGGCAATTCATGATGAGGGCTCGCGTAGCGGTAGCCGCCTTCCAGGGCAGATATCGTCTGTTTACACCGCTCATCAACACACAAGCCGGGCGAGCCATCAGGCAACACTTCGGCAAGCTTCATGCGCACCAGCTCAATGCCCGGTGCAATCCGCCGTGCCGCCCCCTCAAACTGATAAAACGGATAGATGCCAAGCGTATTTAAAATTTCAATGCTACTTTGATCACTTTTATCGCTACGTTGCGCCCCCGCCGGATCGCAAATATCTTCAAACTGACACCCCTCAAACAACGCCGCACTCTCAGCGAGCACGCGCTTGGCAAAATCCACCAAAAGTGTTTTATTACCCACAACTTCTCGAATCACACGCCAGCCACCATCATCGTTAATTTGAATAAACAGGCAGGCCGGACACTGAAAGCCAAAATCCCAACTTCGGATAACGCGCTTTGCAACCATGGGCTGAAACCGCCCACAATGGGCGCTCGTGTAGCCTGAATACACCCGATTACTCAGAGAAAGATGGTAATTGATCTCAAGCTCGCGGCCAATTTCTTCTGCCGTCATGCGTTTTTTTTGCTGCTCAAACCAGCGATCATCTTTTTGAGGGTGCGCTCGCCAGTGAATGCGGGCCTTTTGAATGGGGGTCTCATGAGCCAGCCTTGCAAACGTATTTCGCATACCATAGGGCGTGCCCACCGCTATGCGGCAGGGTGTGGATTGCCCAACTGCGGCCCAGGCAGCATCATCCATTGGCCAGAAGGGAAATTCATCCAGTAAAACCGCCGTATAGCGTCCCCCCCGGCCAAACTGATCATTGCTGCTTTCACCGGTAATCGTATTGCCGTTGACAGGATTCACCAGCTTCATGTGCGTATCATGCCGTTTTGGCTGAAAGCCCTCTGGAAGAAGCCAATTGGGCAACCAACTGATGGCATAGCGAAGTTTGCCAAACAGCGTGGAAATATCCCCACGGCGATCGACAAGATCTTCCTTTCGAGAGCCAACCAACGCATGAAATCCAGACTTAAACAGCCAGCTGTGTAAAAACACCAGCATGATCGTCCACGTCACGCCCATGTCACGGCTTTTTTCAACCAGAAAATCTTCCCCATGGGTTATGCAAGGCACGATTTGTTCCAGGAGATGATGTTGAAAATCATAGGGTACAAAGGGGCGATCGGGAAGATGGATGCGGCTATCAGTGTCAGGGGTATCCTGCTGCGCTCTGGGATCAAATGTCCAGGCAAACATTCGCAGAAAAAAACCCAAATCCCGTCTGGCAAGCTCGCGGCAAAGCGCTTGGATTTTCGGCGATTTTTCTGCTTTTCGAAGCAGATAAAGCCTGATTCTCAGCATGAAGCACCCACTTTCCTAAAATAGACGACCCAGGCTAAACCCTAAATTCTGAACCAGCCCAAGGCGTTGCTGCATGATGTTCTGGCTAGAAGCAAGCTCACCCTGTTGCAAGCGGGCCAGCAAATTAGCACGCTCAACCGCCAGCTGACTTTCACGGTTTCGATCCTGCACAATGGGGTTTATACCCAAGCCGCCAGCCTGTGATGCATTCCCGCTTAAGCCATCAATGACGCTTGCAAAAAACCCATAACGATTCATGCGCTGCCGCTGCTGGGCATCGTAAAATCTAAAGGCATCATCTTCTGACTGTACACGCGCCTCACTCAAAGCCTGCAATCGGTTTTGCGACAGCGCTCCCAAAAAATTAGCACCAAACGTACTGGCAAGGCTATTGCCAAAACGACGACTCAGAGACTGACGGGCACGCTCCTCTAACGTGTCTGCCTGCGCGTTGATTTCTCCTGAGCGCACCTGAAAAGCCCTGCTTGCTTCACGGCTTAAGGTGTCCTGGCGACTCTGACTGTCGGCCGCCTCTTGCAAGGTTTGTTGGAGCCCCTGTTGCGCCGAGGCTAATAAGGCTGAACTCTCGGGTGTGAGAATCTGACGGGTAAATAGTTGATTGCCTTGGGTTTCGGTAACAAAGCGATTACCCAAAGGATCGAGATATTCTGCATAGGTCAAGGGTGGAGGACTTTTAATGGTAATTGTTTTCGGTTTGCTCTCTTTCTTTCGACCAAAGGCCATCGTAAAACTCCTTCTCAAAAATGATCCGCCCAAAGGCCAGATCGCAGGGTACTCTGGTTTGACACATCATTGGCAGGTTTTTTGCACATTGTGCAAATGCAGCTTCGTTTTTTTAAAATAATCGTCACGAAACAACACGTATCGATATTGATCCACCGGCTGGCCATTTCGGCGCGTTTCAGCCAATAACCGTGCTTCACGCTGAAACCCCATCCGCAGACAATAGCCGCGAGCACCATGATTATCCACATCAAACTGAGCCGTCAGCTTGTGCAAGTTCAGCATGTCAAAAGCAAAATTCATGGCCGCCAAACTGGTTTGTTCAATCACGGCGCGTCGGAGTTTTTTTGAACAATCAGGTCTCTGCTCAGAGGCAAAATCGTTGTCCGATGTGCCATGATCATAATCAACACTCACGCCGTGGATTTTAGCCTGCCAGTCTGGGGTTTCATCACTCAAGCACGTCGCGGCAAGAACCTGTTGCCCCGCCACAGCAAGCCACAAATAAGGAATCGTCGAGCGCACGTTAAGAAACAATGCATTTTGACGCCACGACGAGTACTGAAGATCAGAGGGGCTAAGGTAAGGACTGTCGGAAGAGGTAAAATCATCGCGCAACGCAGCATCGTGGCGATTAAGTAACAAGCAAAGACTCGGAGCGTATTTCACCAGCTGTTGATGATGCTGAATACGACGAATCTCAAACGGCGGGCTCTTATCAATCATCCGCATAATCCTCAAACACACAAGAAAAAAGACTTAGGAGGCACTTTCATCTTGAGCGTCTTTCAAAGGCACCTGAGGCCCCAGCAAATCGCGCAATTCGCTCATAATGTCATCATCACTCAGGCGGCTAACATCCTTCAGTGCTTTGCCCGATCGTCTAGGGGGCATGAGAGATTCCAGTTTTGCAGCCTTGTCGGGCATAATGCGCTTGAGGATCTGCTCCACCGCCCAAATGCGATCCCGCAGGCTGTCAGAATGCAGGGCATCGTCAATGACGGCCAAAACTTTGCTCACACGCGATTTTAACGAGGTGATCAACTTTCTAAAACTCATAGATAAATCTCCTTACTCTCTGTGGTTTATGGGGGGGGGATAACAAACGCTCTAAAAAAACGTCATTGCAAGGGGAATTCCTAACAATTCTATGGTTGGCTCAAATTGCCTACTCATTCAGAAAGGCGACACGTCAATAGACTGGCAACCACACCAGATCGAATTATCAGGCGCCCCTTACAATGACGAACGGGTTAGGGTTATGACTTTGGGTTTAAATAAAAAGGTCTCTGGATAGCCGCCACCTGCTTGAGATACCCGAGTGTGTGGCTGACGTCTTGACTAATTTTGGCACTGTACTGGCTGACAAAAATACGATGCTCCAGAAACACAGGACCTCGACGATGCTCCAAAAACAACTTGGCCTGCTGCCATTGCGCAAGAAAGCTGCAAACCTGAACGCCTTGGGCGGATTTTTCAAATATGGTTTTGCTCTTGCAGCGCTTGCAACGTTTTTTGCTCAAAATAACCGGCAATGTATCGGCTCCACCAGTGCCAATCACGTAGCGCATTTCCAAGGTTTTAAAATATCGCCCGTGGCAACACGGACAGTGCATCTGAGTTGAGCTTGAGCCTTCAGAGGGTACAAGAACATCAACTGAGCGCTCTGGCAGTGGGGTCATAGTGTTAATCTCCTTGCTGAAGAGGGGATACATGTTACTAACGAGAACATCACAACTGCGCACGTAAAACCCATCACGCAGAGTCCACGATGCGCCGAGTTTCTATTGAGACTCGAGGAGGGGGGGGACTCTAAATCACGTTGCAGGTGGCTTGTGCTGCATGAAGCCAGATGACAGGGGAATTTTTTTAGAAAATTTCAAATTTTATTTCAAATTTGATAAGCATGAGCATATCAGATGTTCTATGACAGGCATAGCGAATTAAATTTATGATTTGATCAAAATCCTATAGCAATCCCGACGATCGGGAATCTACAGCATCCGTCCATACAACAAGATGACTTAGGCTGTTGCTTCCAGCGCGGGCTTGCCAGAGGCGCGCCACAGATCATTGAGTTGATCCACAATCGCATCAATGGGCTTTTGATAAATAGCTTGGTGTAAAAACTGAATCACTTTTACAGAAAGCTTATAAAACGGTCGAATCGCCTTAAACCGCCAAGACAACTTATCATCTGGCAGATCCTGACCACAGGTGGTCATGTAATACAGTGTCACCAGAGCCGCCTGAGGGGCCGGCAATTGCTTGAAAGCGTCCAGCCCAAGAGAGGAGCAATTATTGCAGCCATGCTTGGCGTGATCACAGCGGCCTGTCACACCAAGATCACGAATCACCCCCCCCATCCACTCATGTTTCAAAAAGCGATAGCCGTTAATAAATTTTATCGCCAGCTGATTGACTGGCCCATCGGCAGCAGAGGCTTTTAAAGTCTCTGGGCGCATGCCACTGGATTCATTTTGTTGGGCTGCCGTGTTGGGGGCAGGATTGTCTCTCAGGGTGCCTGCAGGCTTGACTACTCCTGAAAAAAGTACAGCAGCACTCAAGCCTGGCGTCATACAAACACTTGTCACCATAACATTTTCTCCCCTGATTGAACCTCCCGAAGTCATTTGTGCATTAGGCGCATTAGGCGTGATTACACCCGGGTCCGTGAACATGCTCTGCTGGTGAGGCGCTAGCAGCGGGTTGTGAAGGTTGAGGCTGAGCGACCCCTTTAGCCTTGTCGAGCACACCACCAAAGAGGTTTTTCAAAAATTTGCCGACATTACCGGCCATAAATAAACCAAGCCCACCCACAAGCAAACCAATACCACCCGTCCATAAAACCGCACCGCAGGGGTCACACGGGGTACACGCCCCAAATGTTGGGGCTGATACTTGCCTTTGAGATTGAGTCCCACTAAACGTCGGAGAATAAGATGGCGAACCACAACCAAATTGAGAACCTAATGCTTGCATCACACACGCTCCTTAGAAAAAATAACGAACAAACAACAAAACCTTACACGTCTATAAAACCCCGTCAAGAATTTTTGTGCTACCCAACGCAGGGCTATCAAGCTTTTTTTGAAAAAAAATGTGATGCTTGTTATCGAATTTATACGCTTATTATATCTTTTTTTGTTAGTTATTTACTCAGGTTCGTGGCAGAATCTTGTGTCGCGATACCACAGACCGTTCGAAACGGACAATAGCGATCCGGGCAATAGGCGGGCAAGGCAAACTGATCCGCTGCCATCGCCTTGAGCATTGCAGATACTTCAGCAAGCACCTCTTTGCGTGCCAAATGGAGTCTGGGCGCATCAAAATCAATGCGAATTTCCTGCAAGGGTTTTTGAAGATTAGACGAGACGCCCACATAAACAAACGCCAGCCGAGGCGCAGCACCCTCTAAAGCGGACTGCTTTGGAACAGGCAAATGTTCAGAAGCCTCATCAACGGCCAAGGCATAAATGAGGGTCTGAAAATCATGCTCGGGCTGTTTAGGAATGGCCGTGCCGGTTTTCCAGTCAACAATCACCACGTGATGAGTCTCAGGCTGCAAAACCAGTCGATCCATTCGACCACGAATAAACACCGCACCAACTGACGCCGGCCAATCGGCCTGACGCGAAAGCCTCAGGTTAAAGCCCCATTCACTGGCTAATACAGGCCAGCCAGCCACCGAAGATTCTTTTTCAAGCCGCTCAAAAGCACTTTTTTCGGCATTGGTTGCCGCTGGCAAAACAGCATTCAGCGGCAATCCCAAGTTGGCATAGGCTTGGTAATCCATCAGCTTATGGACGTGCTGCCCCAATCTGAAATTGCGCGTATCCGCCGGCCATCGCATACGGCGCAGGGTTTGCAGCTGGTATTTTCGGGCGCATTTATGAAACGTCTTGATACCATCCACGCTCAACACAACCGCGTTGTTGGCAAGCAAAGCGGACGTCACATCTTCAACATCTGGAAAAGCGGGGGGCACGAGACACTTTCCTGAAAAATTCAACCACCTAGGCTGATATTATTGACACGCAACTCAAACACTGAGCCCCATCATAAACCAAGCAAACACCCATCATCCACAAATAAAGTGGGTTTATAGGCGTTTTTTCAAGTTCTGAGGTAAAATAGAGCCTAAGCAATTGCTGTTGCTGATACAACCGTTTGATAGAGTCAACGCCAATGACATACTACACCGCCGAATGGATCAACACGGGTACTGAACACCTTCGAGATCATTACATCGAGGTGCATCAAGGCGTTATTGTGACAATTTCACCGCTTAAAGAGCTCTCTCCGCGGGCGTTTCGAGACATGATTGCCTTTGAGGATGCGCTCATCACACCAGGACTCATTAATACGGCTATCAGTGCAAGTCTTTGGCGCCATCAACCCTTGCTCAGCCAGTCTTCAAACACGTCCCTTATCGATAACAGCCTGGAATCTCATGCATCTCTGTTTGCAAGTGCTTTGGCCTGTTACGCCGAGCAAGCGCGCCAAGGGGTCACTACTGTGTTGGATTGGTCGCTGGCCGAATGGGCTCATCGGCATGCCCACCGTCCTGTTTTTGAATCTGATTTCGCACAAAAACTTATACCCGCCTTGATTCGTGCTGCCAGGCAAGTTGGCATCAGGCTCTCGATTGCCATGCCGGTTATGGAGAGCCAGCACTGGGCAGAAAGTTCAAAACAGTGGGGTTTACTGGAGGCCATGACCTTCGAAGGCTCTCAAGATTCAGGAAGAGAAATGACCAGTTTGAGCTGGATTCTTGCAATTCAAGACGCTTCTGACTGGTCAAAATGGCAAGAGGCTTTCAGGCATGCCCCTGTCAGGGGAGCTGTCATTTGGTGGCTAAAGCAGCCAGACGTCTTGCCTCAAACTTTTGATAAGCTCGAATTACTTTTTTCAGCCCCGCAAACGGTTGCCGCGCAATCTGCAGGATGGCTGGCTGAGGCGAAACTGCCTCAAGGCTGGTATCGACTGCTTGGCCAAAGCGATCTATTCTCGGCTAGCCAACCTAAAAGCGACCTCGCTATTGCCAACAAGTCATCCCATCTATGTTTGACCAGCGGCTGGCAAGCGTCTCCCTATCGATTTTCCATCGCCCAGACGCTCAAATGGGCAACAGCCATTGGCATGCTCTCAAAGCCGTCATTTCAATCGGTTACAGAGCATGCCGCCCATGTGTTACAACACCCCATTGGCAAGCTTCAACCCGGTTCTTTGGCCGATTTTGCCGTATTGGATTTGGAGCACCCAAGCCTGATGCCATCGATGATATCCCAAGCCCCTCATTTTGACCTAAATCGCTGGCTTATTAGCGCCTGGGATCCGTCAGCCCTTAAAACCGTTTTAGTGGGTGGGCACAAGGTGTATCATTTGGGCGCGTGGCAGCATGTGCAAGAAAGTCATTTGGCAAGCCTATTGGCAGAGTCGCACAACGCCTCGGGAGGTCTTGAGCCCTCAAGTAGCGCCAATCACTTCAAAAAGCATGGGCAAATCAGCCTCTCTGGTGCTTAAACCGCATGAAGACCCATCCGAAAGCAGGTCACCCCCTCGTGATTGAACTCGAAAACACCTTGCCAACTCTCTCTGAACCCTCCCTGCAAACAGACAATACCGAGTTTGTGCGTGGCATGGCGCATGTTGACCCAGTAAGCACCTCCCTAAAAGGGCGTGTGGAAGCCATGTTATTTTTGACGAGTGTCCCGCTCAGTGCTGCCACCATTGCAGAGCGTCTTGGCGCCCAGCTCTATGCCGTTGAAGACGCCTTGATGGATCTCATTGCCGACTATAACGGCAAAGACGACTCATCAGCCCTTGAAATTGACGATTCTGACGGCTATATCCTGCAAGTCAAAACGCTTTACAGCAATGAGGTGAGGCAAATGGTCCCCATGGATCTGTCTCACGGGGTTCTGCGAACGCTGTCCGCAATTGCCATCAAGGCGCCTGTCAAACAATCTGCTCTGGTCGATTTGCGGGGCTCATCAGCTTACGATCACATCAGTGAACTGGTTGCCAAAAAGCTTGTTTCACGTCGAAAACAAGGCCGTTCGTATATTCTGGATGTCACCCCCGCCTTTCAGGCTCATTTTAAACTTTCTGGCAATAAGGCAGAGTTGGCTCATTTACTGGAAGTTTCGCACCTCAGCCAACAAATGGCTCAAGCCATGGCCTCTCAAGAGAGCCATTCAAAACCATCCTCTCCTGGGGGCGACCCTTTAGGCACTTGAAGCCCTCAGACAGAAGCCCCTCTCTCTATCCCTCGCTTGGGCGGTTTTTAAGGGGGGATAGTCTGCTTTGCCCCATGGCAATGTTACACTTTAAAAGACTTTTCATTTAAAAAACTTTTCAATGACACTTTAGGTTTGGGAAATACTACCGCTGCGTCACAAAATTACCAACATGAGGGTTTCATTGACTTGACAGCTTTCAAAACTGTGTAACCTCTCCAATGTGGGCTGGGCAGAGCTCAGTGGGCGCTTCATCCTGTCGATGACTGAACCCCGTTGCGCGAGGACATCATCACCTCAAATCATCCAGCACCAACACAGAGATGTTATCCGGTTATGGGGTAAGAGAAACGACCATTCAGTGGGTTTGAGTGCGTCAAAAATACCGTTCAAGGGTCGTTTACCACGTGTCAAAGAGATAGGCGATGGATTCACATGAAACAAAAACGTTATACCAACAAAGCCACCTCAGGCTGGAGCAAAGTTGACGATAACCAAAGTAGTTCTCAGCAATCCACCAAGAAAGAAAAGTCGAGTCTCACCGCTATGACACGTCAAAGACGTATTCCGCAGGTTAGAGCCCCCAAAAGAGTCGTTCACCAGGATGATCTCCCGGTTGAAGATGGCTTGCACGCGCTGAGTGATGCCACGTTTTACGAAGAGGATGACGCTGACATCGCAAGCCGTGCTCAACACAGCGAAAGCTCAGCCCTTCCTGAAAGCCTTTTTGATGAGGATGAAATTGCTCTGGAAGCGGTTTCAAGATCCTACAGCGATGAGGACGAGCTGCATACAGAAGATAGCCTTCCACGTCGCACCCTGTTTCAGGCGGAGACATCTGTCAACGCAGACGATTCTGTCAAATTGTATTTACAGCAAATCGGCCGTATTCCTTTGCTGAGTGCAGATAACGAACTTTCACTAGCGCGGCGAATTGCCGAAGATAATGACATTGACGCAAAACGCCAGCTCATTCAAGCCAATTTACGGCTGGTCGTCAGTATTGCTAAAAAGTATATTGGCCGTGGGCTCTCATTTCTGGATTTAATTCAGGAGGGAAATCTGGGGTTAATTCGCGCGGCAGAAAAATTTGATTACAAGCGCGGCTTCAAGTTTTCGACTTACGCAACGTGGTGGATTCAGCAATCGATCACCCGAGGCATTGCTGACAAATCCAGAATGATTCGGCTGCCTGTCCACATGATTGAAACCATTGGCCGCTTAAAGCGGGTCACGCGTGAACTTAATACAGAATTAGGCCGAACCCCAACGCGAGAAGAGCTGGCCAGCCGGATGCAAATTTCACTAACCAAGCTGAGACTGGTTTTAAAGGCGACACAAAGCACCATTAGCATTGAAACCCCTATGAACGCCAAGGATGACGTCTCTAAAATTTCAGACTTTCTGGTGGATGAGTCCAGCGAAACCCCAGATAACCACGTCAGTCATGAAAATCTGCTTGAAGTCATTCACCAGCTACTAGGCACCTTGCGAGATCGCGAAAAAGATGTGCTGCTGTTGCGGTTTGGTTTAAAAAATGGCAACAAAAAAACTCTCGAAGATATTGGCCAGCTGTTTGGTGTCTCTCGAGAGCGGGTGCGCCAAATTGAAACCCGTGCCATTAATAAACTGCGCAAGCTGTGTCGTGGCAATCGAAGTGATCTCAAGAGCCTTCAAAACTATCTAGAATAAGATCCTTTTTCGGCCAGCTAACCGCGCGGCACCACTATCTGAGGCAGGCGGGCGACGTCTTGCCGCCAAATAGGGCGAGCACCCCTTGTAAAGGCGCAATGCCCTCCAAGGGAGACTGCGGCAGTGGGCGCCAATAATCACAGACCAAGACCTCAGTAGAACTCCCCCATGCAAAGCCTTCTGCCGCAATCGCCACCTGAAGCTCTTTCTGAAACTCATAGGCACGCGCATGCAGAATGGGTCGATTCGACGTTTGGTGAACCTTTTGCAAGGCCGCATCCAACAAGGGTTTGGCAACACCCGATAAGCCAATAGGGCTTGCAAAGCCCAAATGAAACGTCTGGTAACCTATGGTGAGCATTTCAACCGACATCATCACGCCTGATTCTGAGGCCAGCCAACGATGATAAGAAAGCCCTGATAAAGGGTCAGACAGTACACACAACGGCGAGCGTTTAAAATCGTTGGCAACTTTACCCAAACTGGGGCGCAATTCTGGCGGTAGCATGTCTTGGTACAACTCGGCCAAAGCTTGTCTGTCTTCCGGATGCGCCATTCTGAGGCGTAGTTGATTGTCTGAAGACTTTAAAACACGCTGAGAAGGGATGTCGACATTAAGGTAATAGTTCTGAATCCTGGTGGCATGACGAAACCCAGACGCCTTGAGAAGCGCCAAAACCGCCTCACAAGAACTTTCTACCTTGGCCACAAAGGTTCGAACACCCTGCGCCCCATAATGATGAATGGTATAGCCCACCAAGAGCTGGCCGACGTCCATGGCCGATTCATCAGGATGCACAATTAGCTGTTCAATGCGCCATCGGCTTTTAGCAAGCCCATCGGGGCTCAGCCAAAGAAGCCCTCGCACACTGCCCTCCGAGACAGCCACCAGAATGTATGGTAAGGGATAGCGATAAGCAGAAAGGCCCTGAAACAGCCAACCCAGTGCAGGATACATGGCACGAAAAGGCCAGATGGGCGAATAAGCATAGGCCTCATCACCAAATTGGTGTAAAAGCACCATGACCTGTTGATAGTCTGCAGGCGTCATCAACCTGATTTTCACCGCATCACAAGCCTCCCAAAGATTGCTATTTCACATTAGTGTACGTGATTTCAGATTGAAATGCCATTTTTAAGCCGCTTGTGTGGCGCCCTCCCCGTGATGCAAAACCCGCCTAAAAACCGACACACCATCTGGCAAACTATGAGTATAATCAAATAGATAGCCCTTGCGGCCAAAGCACCCATCTTGTTGCCCTACCTCATCGCACCCAAACCCAGGGTTTAAATCATTTTTTTTATGAGCCAAAAACACAGCCCGCCAAAAACAAGTCCTGCACGGCGAACCCTCGCCGTCAATCGTAAGGCCTATCATAACTACGAGGTCTCTGAAACCTACGCAGCTGGGGTTGTGCTGACAGGAACCGAGGTTAAATCACTGCGAGCAGGTACGTTTTCAATTTCCCAAAGCTTTGCACGCATCAGCAATGGAGAAGTTTGGCTCCATGGCATGACGATTCAGCCCTACGAACAGGGAAACCGCTATAATCATGAGCCGGATCGCCCTCGCAAATTACTCCTTAAGCGACTTGAAATCAATAAACTTATTGGCAAAACCCAAATGGATCGCATGACCTTGATTCCGCTCAAGATTTATTTTGAGCGCTGCTGGGTCAAGGTAGACTTAGGACTGTGTCGAAGCAAACAACTGGTCGATAAGCGCGAAACCATCAAAACCCGCGATGCCAAGCGTGAAATCGATCGCGCCATCAAGCATCACGTCTCCAAATAAAGCCTTTAGCAGGCTTTATTTGAAAATAGCGCCTATTTACTCTGTTTCTGCCAAATATTGTAAATACGTCACAAGCGAGTCAATCTGGCTATCGCTGAGCGGGCCACCATGCACCTGCCCAAAGGGCGGCATACTTGGGTTATGGGCAGATCCAGATGTGATGACCCCTTTAAAGTGATTTAAAAACGCAGGGTCGTGGTAGCGCGCATCAGGGCGATGCTTGAACCTGATTACAAGTGCCGGTGCAACGCGACCTTTGCCAGCCACACCGTGGCACATGGCACAATCGGCGTTAAATAAAGATTCTCCTGACTTGCCCACGCCCTTATTGACATGGCAGCTGGCACATTTGCCCTGAAACAGCACCAGCCTGTTTTTAACAGCAATTTTTTCGTGCCCCTTAAAATTTGGGGCCACCCAAGCCAACAAGGTAAGAAGGTATTGCGGGGATTTGGGATCATTGGTGGTCACGATAATTTGCTTCTCGACCCGACCCAGTTTCAGGCTGGTATCAAGAGTCACGTCCAGAGTCGCCATCTGCCCGGGTAGGATAATTTTTTTAGATAATTTTGCCACGGTACAGCCGCACGAGGCCTCCACCCGTGAAATCTGCAAGGGCCGCCCCCCAAGGTTAACAAGCCTGAAAACCGCAAATGCATGCCCATCCGTTTTGACATGACCAATGTCCTGAGTTTGCGGTTGAGCCTGAATGATCGGGGGGGCGAATTGCTGAATCATTCGCGGGGCTTCTGTGGGCTTCAAAAAACTCCCCACCACCCAAATCGGCAAAAAAACAAGTAGCCAACACCCAACCAGAAGCTTGGCCAGAAGATTCAAGCGTGATCCCCACGTTTTTGGGAGCTTTTTTTTAATAAAATCCATAGGAGGCATTATCCAAGCAAGCAACCGGACGTCTTCACCTATTAAAGGCTAGAATCCTTTATGAAAGAGCCTGATCGATTGCCTTTGGTTATGATA